>NZ_JANINH010000025.1:0-22522 GCF_024580155.1 Methyloversatilis sp. XJ19-13
TCCAGCAGAAATACGCTCTGATTCGCAAACGCACTCCCGTCTCGTCCATCCACAAGCCTCACCTGCAGCTTGCCCGCTCTTATCAACACCTCTCCAGGCTGCGACACGACGTCGCTGCGCACGCTTTGCAGAAAGGGCCTCAGATCGAACTGGTATGACCGCCCTGCACCGAGCCCTTCCAGTTGGAAAGTCGCGACCCCAATGGAATTGCTGGTTTGCTTGGCGAGCCAAACGCGCGCGCCTGCAGCAGTGACTTCATAGGCCTGAATCTCCGCGCCCGGCATGGCAGCGGCGGTCACCGCATCCACTATGCGAACGTCAACGGGGGCAGCCACCGCCTGTGTCGAAGCGATCGACAGCAGCAAAAAGAAAGAAAGGAAAGCGAATGCAAAAGCTCGCGGCAGGAGCGGCCACTGCGGACATGCCAATAGGGAGTTCATCAGACTTTCACCACCAGGTCGTGAATTGAACCGCGAGCGAGAATAGACGAACGCAAGACTCAAACACTGATGTTTCTAACGACACCCGTGACACAGTTTTTAACGTTAAGTGAAAGCAGATGTTTCGGGCAACCACACACTACGAGGCACCGAACGCCATGCACTCAAATCGGATTCACCCTGCAGTGTTGTCAGCAAACCCTGACGGGGCCCCGGCGAACACTCTTTCGTGAGCCGTTGTCACCGCTGTCCAACTGAAAGTATCGGTAGCTCGCCTGCGGCCGTTCTCACCGAGCCGCGCTAAAGCGACCGGATCGCTGACGGCGTCGTTCAGCGCGCGCAGGCAATCTTCGACATCGCCCTTGCGGAACTGCAGTGCACAATCTGCAACGACGTAGCGATTTTCGACGATGTCACTGCATAGAATCGGCGTGCCGAGCGCCATGTTTTCGAGAATCACCGGCGACAGGCCTTCGACATCTGACGGCTGTATGTAGCAGTACGCTGCCTTCATTAGGGCGTGAGCGCGTTTTCCATATACAAAACCCGGAAATACGATGCGCTTGTCCTGAGTTGCCTTTATGCCCTTCTCGAAATCGGAGGGGTTGGGCGAACCGCCCACAAGCACAAGCTTCTTGCCGGAATTCAAACGTTCGAAGGCGGGCACGAGGTACTGCAGGCCCTTGTCCGGTATGAAGCGGCCGACGAAAAGGAAGTATTCGCCGGGCTCGACGCCCAGGTCGTCCAGAATCGAATAGTCCAGATCGGTTTCGGACACCTCGCTGCCAAACGGAATGAATTCATATCGGCGATCGAACTTGTCTTCGAACAGCTTCTTTACGAACACATTGTCGAAAATGACCTGTGTCGCAGCGACCGCGGTCAGGTGAGAAGACAACCGAAGAAAGAGCTTTCCGTACCAGGGCCATTTGTCTCGCTTCCAGTCTACCCCGTCCTGGCTGATGAACACTCTCTTGCCGAACATGCGCAGCACGAGGCCGAAAATTGAATTGCCCCCGTTCTGAATATGGACGACCTCGGCGGTATTGCGCGTGATGATGTCCCACGTGCATTTGGCCGAATGCAGAAGCGTGTCGAAGCCTTTTCGCGAAATGGTACGAAAGTGCTTGTACCGGACGCCGTCGACGATGTCGTCAAGCGGCGCCTCTCCCGGATAGAGGCGGTTGTAGCCAACCACTTCATGGCCATTTCGCACCAGGCGCGGAAGAAGTTCAGAAGCAAACTTGTCAGCGCCGGCACAACCGGGGCGAAGCGGAACCGAGCGGAACCCGAAGGCGGCGATACGCATGAAAGCTCCGCCGGATCAGAGATAGTCGCGATAATCGCGATCGAGATAGGCCTTCAGGGCGATGCGCCAGTCTGACATCGTGTTCAGCCCCCGCAGATGGAGCTTGCGGTTGATCAGGCGCTCGGAGTCGGGGCGCGGTGCGAAGAACTCTGCCTTGAAGAAGTCCGAACTGACCGGATTCACCTTCACCTGATCCGCGATGCCCAGTTCGATCACAAGTTGCTCGGCCACTTCCAGACGGCTGGTGACACCTTCGCACACCATGTTGTAGAGCCCCCAATAACGCTTTTCCATCAGCGCCTTGACTGAACGCGCGAAATCGAAGGTATAGGTCGGTGTGCCCAGCTTGTCATGCACCACATTCAGCTCGGTCTTGCCTTCCTTGAGCTGCTTCATCAGCTTCTGGATGAACTTCTTGTCCTTGCGCGGCCCGCCGCCCATCATCCAGCCCGCACGGCACACCAGATGTTCGCGAACGTTCTGCGTGACGAACAACTCGCCCATGTACTTCGAACGTGCGTAATGCCCCATGGGGTTGGGGCGATCCCAGTCGTCGAAAGTGTCCTGGGAGCCGTCGAAAATACCTGCGGTACTTATATAGAGCATCGGGATGCCCAGCTCATTAGCGATGTACGTTGCATTCTCAACCGACGTCGTGTTGGTCAGGTAGGCATCGTCGATGTTCTCTTCGCAGTACTCGAGGCTGGTGTACGCGCCCAGATGGAACAGAAAATCGGGCTTGAAACGCGCTACGTCTTCGCGGTAAGCATCAAGATCACGGAAGTCGAGAAAGGTGAGCCATTCTTCGTTGACATCCTTGTCCGTGCAGCGCAGTTCGTGATCGTCACGAAAGGTGTGATAGAACGCCTCGCCCAGCATGCCACCGCAGCCTGCAATGTAGATTTTCGCCATGACTTTCCCCTATTGAACAAATGAATTGAACTTACAGGGTCAAAGTTGCAGCCGTAACCGGCGTGCTAACTCCAACCGACTCATAAACGGCCTGCATGGCCTGCAGGTAACGCGACGGAGAGAAGTCGGATTCGACCCATGCCCGTCCTTCCCGTCCCATCGATTCAAGCTGGTCAGGCGCCATGCACCAGACCTCGCTCAGCACCCGGGCGCAGTCGTCTGCATCTCCCGACGCGAAACAGACCCCGGTGCGCCCCTCACGGACCAACTCCGGAATGCCGCCTATGCGCGCGCCGATCACCGGTTTGCCGAACGCATACGCCTCCAGCACGCTCATCGGAGCGTTCTCATACCACTCGGAAGGCAGCACCACCGCACGTGCGCCGGCAATCAGAGCTTGGAGCGCACCGCCTGACTGAAAGCCGACAAACTCCACCTCCGCCCCCAATTCGCCGGCCAACGCCCTCAGTTCGGCATCCAGTGGCCCGGTACCGGCGATCTTGAGCGGGACACCTGCCACAGCGGCTGAGCGAATGAGCGTTGCCACGCCCTTCTCCGACGACAGGCGCCCGAAATAGAGAAAGTAGCTACCGGGGCTGTAACAAGGCTCGATGACGGAACAGTCCACAAAGTTTGGAACGACCGAAAAGCGCTCTGCCGGCCACCCCCAGCGCACGAACGTGTCGCGATAGAAAATGCTGGGTGTCACGACACGTGTCACATACCGTCGATAGGAATGGAGCACCCTGTCGTGGAGCGCACTCTCCAGACCAACCACCAGACTCGCCGCCAGAGAGTCGCGTACACACCGATAACGCACCACATTAAACACACTGCCTTCGCGGCACCGCTCACATACGCCGAGAGAATTGAGCATCTTGTACGCAGGGCAGGCGATTTTCAGATCGTGCGTCGTCAGCACCACCGGAATCTGGCGCGCATGCAGCAACTCCAGAATCGAAGGTGAAATGTGGTGATAGATATTGTGCAGATGCGCCACATCAGGACGGAACTCGTCCAGCAAGCGCGCGAGGCGTGATCGCGCTTCGAATGAGTAGATCACCTTGCCGGCCATGGCGATCTTGTCTCGCGCCGAATACGCCTGTCCGAACTCGATTTCATCAATGAAAAAACGCGACCACTCGGACGGCGCGTTCTTCTCATGGTGCATCGAAAAAAACGCCGACGTCCAACCGAGCCGCTCAAACAGCGCCGCGTGGTCGAGATAGACCGCGTCAGCGCCGCCCCGGCGGTAGTGATAGTTGTTGATGTTCAGTAGTCGCGGCATCAGCAGGCAGCCATTTCAGGTGAGCGACGGAATCGGGCGCTCATGCGCAAGATTCGGGAACCGCGAAACCGCCCATTGAGGCGTGTGGCAGATATCCAACAGCTTGTGCGCGCGCCAACACCCAGAAACCGATCCTGAAATCACGACGATTGAAGACAGGTGGATTCGAAACGACTGATCAGCGCTCTCGCAACACTGTCGTTGCGATATCCCACCCCGACCGCGCGCGCGTCGCGCCGCAATTGATCTAGCCGATCCGGCGCGGAGAGCACTTCAATCACGTTGGCCGCCAGTTCATCCGCTTCATTGCAGCGAAACACTCGACCACCGCCCTGGCTGGCGACTTCATCTGAAATATCCACTGCGTCGGACACCACCACCGGCGTACCGCAGGCCAAACTTTCCATTACGGAAAACAACATGAAATCGCGCCGCGACGCAACGAGGGTCATCAATGCGCCGCTGAACAATTCGCGCATTCGTTCATGCGACACCCGGGCTCGGGCAAACTCGACGTGATTTTGCAGGTGCAGTTCGACGGCAAGCAACAGAAAACGGTCAGCTTCGGGGCCGTCGCCCTGCACCACCAGACGACAGTTGCAACCCGCATCAAGTATCTTGCGAAGCGCCTGCAGCAATACGTCCACACCCTTTTCGTCCACAAGGCGTGCGGGTGCAAAAAGATAGTTTCCGCGCACCACGCGATCATCAGGAAACAACACGTGATGATCCACCCCGTGCGGCACGCTGGCTAGCAGGCGCGAACGCTTCACGCCGTTATCGACAAGAAAACGACCAGCGCGCTCACCGCGCGGGATGTAGCCGGCAATAAAGCGGTCCAGCCCATGCTTGAGCACCAGCCGGTAAAATATGCGAGAAGGCAATTCGCGGAACGTGCGCTGATGAACTGACAGTTCCTGCCAGATGTACAGCCGTGGGGCTACCCCAACCGACAGCACGCGAGCCAACACCGCAAACACTGTGGACCATTGAAACGCTTCCGAAAGAAGGACTACTTCGTAGCCGCCACGAAGGCGCTGCATCAAACCAGGCGTAAAGGGCAATTCGGGAAGACCGCGCATAAACGTAGGCAAGTAGATGACGTTCACGCCGAGATCTTCCGCCGCGGAAGGCTCATAAAGATCCGACACATAAAGATCAACTTCGTGATCGAGTGCCCGTAACTCACGACAGAGCTTCACAATCATTGCATCTGAGTTGGAAGTGATTGGAGGCACCTTTCGCCGCGTCGGTGTGCGCGTGATCAGATTGACAATCGCCAGTCTCATGTGGGCCCTCCCAGCGATTCGACGAATCCGTAGTAGCGGCTGGATATGTGGTCCCAACGCAATTCATCGCCGAGACGCAAGGTTTTCTCATCCAAAGCCGGCCTTTTCGCAAGCGCTTCGCCAAGTTTCAGGACTAGATCATCAACCAAGCGATGGCGATCAAGTGTGAGGCCCGACCAACCTTCAAGCGCCTCCGGGAAGTCACCGATATCCGTGCAGAGAATCGGCTTCCCGAACGCCATGGCAAGCTTCAGCACACCGCTGGTCGTACCTTCTGTGTAAGGCAGCACAACGACATCGCACGCGGCGAAGTAACGCTGAACCTCGTCGTGAGGTATCGAAAAGTCGTGAACCAGAACGTTGCCCCCTTCGCGGGCGATTGCAAGAGCTGAAAGAATTGCGGGCTTCGGTTCCGGCTGACCGGCGACAATGAAGTGAAAACGAGGGTCGTCGCGCAGTCGAGATGCAGCCTCCAGAAATTCAATAATGCCTTTGCGCTCACCAAGAAACCCGAAAAACAGCGCGATGAACCGATTGCCAATCAGTTCAGGTAGTTCGGCATGCGCTTCGGCCCGCGTCAGCCTACGCGTATTGAAGATGTCGTACACACCATGCGGTACAACCAGTGTCGGCACATCCACACCCAGCGCACGGAGGCCTTCCTGTTGCCGCATCGAATGAACCACCGCTCCTTTGAAAGACCTGTAAAAAAAACGCATCTCCACTCGGCTCCAGGGCCGCGGGTAATGCGGAAGCAAGTCGTGGATCGTAATGATCGAGGGAATACCAAAAAAACCCAGCAACCTGACAACGACTGCATCAAGCAAGGGCACTTTCAGCCACGACTGAAAAATCAGAAAGCGCGGCTTTTCGTTGAACATCGAAACCACGAATTTGCAGATATCGAACAGGTAGTGCCGAGTTCTGCGAAAGAGCACGTCAAAAGGAAAATCAGCCTCGTATTTATTTGCTTCGAAAGACTTTGCTGTGATAAGCCGCACAGGCGCTTTGATCTGAAGATCGCGGCAAAGCGAAACCGAATAATCGGTAAGACCGGTGTTTCCAGTGAAACAAACCACATATAATGAAAGCCTATTCAGCATTTAAATTACCGCACAACCGATTGAAACCCATAGAAAAATCTGCACTGCAAGGAGCCAAAAATCCGCACTGCAAGGAGCCGATTCCAAGAAACCTCAGTAAAGTCATCGGGCAGCCTGTGCTGAAAACGAAAAAGCCTTCCGAAGTTTTAGCGCCGGCTTCTCTACACAATGCCAAGAAAAGACCGCCAATACAGTAATTGGCACCACAACACTAAAAAATAAAATCAAAGGATCGCTTATATCAAATATTTTTACGAAAGCCTGCTGGATCGGAAAACCATAAAGGTAGATGCCATAGCTATAGTCACCTCGATCAAAAAAGGGAACTTTAGGAAGTGGCGTCAAGCCAAGAAATGCCATCACATAAACGAATAGCGGCATCGAAACCACAATCCAAACCGAGTTGTCCCATTGCGCAGGCACGAAAAGGCTGAACAAAACAAAAACAATAACAACACCAACAAAAAACGAGGGTGAATACGGGATCCTGAATCGCAGAAGAAAACACAACGCACCAGCCAGGAAAGCAATGAGAAGCTTCCACCCTGCATGAATTATAAAACCTTCGCCCTTTAATTCAAAATGTTCAGCAACCCAATAGGCGACGATAATATAAACTGAAACAAGAATAAAAATGAACGCCACCTTTAGCGAACTTTTTATCCAACTCGAGAAAATAAGGAAACCCATAACGAGATAACACAGCAACTCTGGACCTATTGTCCACAACGAACCATTCACGATATTTGCGTAAGGATTACTCTCAAACACCCCTGGCAAGGTGAACTGAATTTTTCCGATGATATTTAGCAAATACTTTGCAGTTTCAATATTAGAAAAAAAATCCACCAATGAGAGCGTGGTAAAAAACGGCGCGATTAACACTATAGTTACTAGGGTATCGACAACCAAAGCCGGGATTATTCTTAATGCTCGACTAAGCGCAAACTTCCCCAAAGAAAGACGCAGCGCACTCCCGGCAACTAAAAAGCCGCTAAGCGCAAAGAAAACAGGTAGAACGGAATACCATAAGACCCACGCATGAGAGTGTTTACCCGAATCAGCGCTTCCGAGTGCTATGGGAATACAATGCCAAGCAATAACTGCGAACGCCAAAACAATACGCATTGTGTCAAAACCAGGACCAATCCCTTTATACCCTTCCAATACGCTTCCAAACGTCTTCATGAACACACCTATTTTAATTACAAAAATCTTTCATTGGTGACCGATAGCATCCTCAACTGATATTCGCGGGCGCCTCCAACTTGAATCGACCACGAATTATTTTGTGGAGTGAAGTCGTAAACCCATAATGCCGCGAGATCGACGTTTGCATCCACAAGCATATCCAGCACTTCATTAAATTTATGTTGATCGGCCGATAAATTTCCAGTAGAGAGCATTCCGAACTCACCAACAAAAAGAAGTCGAGACGAAGCGTGGGCAAGTCTGACGAAAGCCTTGAGATCGAACATCCCTTCATCGCGCAACAAAAGCGGCGACTTTGAATTAGTTTCTGGATATGCATGGACTGACATTAAATCCACACCTGCCGGATGTAGTGACAAAAAATGCTCATCGCGAAGAGCACTAGAATCTTTCGTGTAAGAACCGTTCGAAAGATGAAACGCATTAGCGCGAGGTGCATCAAAACCAGAACTTATCGAAATCGACGGCGATATGGAATGAATTTCACGCTCCATCCACACATAGAGCTCACGTAAAAATTTGGAGGTAGGAATATCTCTAAAATCTCTCTTCGACGGAGTTCCACGCGAGGGATTTACCTTAGCCCACCAAGTCAAAGCATTGGGCAGATCAAGATATGTATTCAATTCGTTTGCGACTTCCCATGCCCACAGTGATGAGGAATTCTTGTAGCGTCCTACTACATCGCCAATGAAACTCTTCGCTACAGACCGAGTCCGCGAACCGTCTAAAACCCAAGAAGCCAATCCTTCGTTGTGATAATCACTTAAAGAAACAGGGTTCCAAAAGATCGTTGGAATCAAACCGATCTGCTTTGCCTCAGAAGCTGAAAACACTTCATCAAGAACATCGAAGAAAAATTTTTTGTTCTCAAAATAGAGCTTCCACTCATCTGGCCAGAATGGCGAAATTGAGAACCTGACGAATGGGACCCCAAAGTTTGACAGCTCATTGAGGCGTGCTAACGGCCGACGAACCCCATGCTTTAAAAATTGGCCAAGTGAAAAGTCAAAGCAATTAACACCAAAAGATTTTCGAATACGTTTCGGACCAATTTGCGCCATTTCGGCCGCCGTCGCTTCTCCCGCAACCCTTGCAACCCCGGTACCACAACAGAGTCCATTAAGCAGCAATCGCCGTAAATGATTGGGCTCAAATTTTTCCATACTTACCGGTCCGACCGATGACTCCATGAAAAAGAGACTTTGTGGACACAAGTGCTAGAACGAAATCCCTGCGAACCAGACATCCAATTGCCTCTCGGGTAACACGTAAGATCGCAATGGGAAGAAGCCAAGGAAGAAATTTGCGATAAAAGATAATTAGATTTCTATTGAGATAGTACTGGGAAAGTCGCGAGCGTGAAGAGCGAGAGTTTGTGCCGATAGCACCTCCCTCTTTGTGAAAAACGGTGCTCTTTGATGAAACTGCCATTTTCCATTTAGAGCGAGCTCGAAACGCCCAGTCTATTTCTTCAAAATAAAGAAAGTAGTCCTCGCTCATGTACCCAACATCCTGAAGGAAATCTGATGTAATAAGGATCGAGGCCCCGGCCAAGTAGTCTAGCTCCACCAACTGGGTATCCTGTTTAGCCAAAACCGAGTAGTGCGATCCCTGCGCGATCTGTCGACCACGGCCAAGCCACTTGTTGAATACGACTCCGCCAAACGCCTGAATAGTCTCTCGCTCATCGTAATATCGCAGTACCGATCCGACGAGGCCGACGTTCTTATCAGACTCAGCTACAATTTCCATTTCGGAAAGGGAGGAGGGTTCCACAACAGTATCGTTATTTAAGAGCCAACAATATTGCACGCCTAGTTCGACTCCGAATTTCAACCCCAAATTATTCCCCGCGGCGAAACCACCATTTCGAGATGATTTAATTAAAAAAATCGATCTGGTTTCCACTCGTTGCTTAGCAGCCAACGATAAATCACCCTCTTGAAAGATAATGAACTCATGAGGAACCTGCCGCTGCTTTTCCGCGTTTGCCCCCCAGTCGGCGAGACAAGCCAACGACGCATCGCTTGACGCATTATCAACCACCACTATCGCGAAATCGTCATGACTGAGAAGCATCAGGCTCTCTAAACATTCGATTGTGTCTTTCCACCCATTCCAGTTTAAAAGAACGATCAACGTCCGAACCTTTGGTTTCATTTTGACTGCTCTATTTTTATTCTGGAACAAATTCCCAAAGTAATAGCCGTAAGCAAAAACACAAAAGATAAATTGTATGGAATCCACAGAATGGATCGGAAAATCACGGTCACCGCCATGACTCCAGCCACTCCCGCTAGAAAATGAGGTATCTCAGAGCGCCCCGAAAGCAACGCACTTAAAACAGTCCATCCAGTGAAAAAGAAAATTGCTGCAAGCATCGCAACTGCAAAAAGACCACTTTCAATCGCTATTGCTAAAAAATAATTATCCAGTGTGGTTAGTCCAGCGTTCGTTTTTATACCTGCAACCCCGCCGGAGACGCCAGGACCCTTTCCAAGCAGCGGTGACTCTTCAATACTAGGTTGAGCAAGGCGAAGCATTGTGAGACGTGCTTGAGTGCTGGCACCTTCGGTTGCCGTTCTTCCTTGTGCAATCAACATCACAGTTGGTGTCACGACAAGCAGGGCGCCTAACAAAGCAAATAAAAATCCTATCTTTCTCATTGAACGGCTATATACCGTAGTGTTTTTTGTTGAAGAGAAAACCTTCAACATCAGAATAATTCCAGCACCAGCGCCCAATGCAATAAAGCCCGCTCGTGATCCGCTTACCCAAACAGCAGCAGGACAGATAATCAGGCAACAAAATGCAACAAATCTTATCCATTTTGTCGTTGGCCAGAGTAGAGAAGCCACCGCAAAGCAAAATGCCATTGATGCAAACTCTGCCAAGAGCAACGGGTTCTCAAACGTACCCTGCGCGCGAAACACTCCATCTCTTATTCGAGTCTGAGCAAGAGCCAACGAAAGCGCCTCAAGCCCTTCAAGCTTCGGTGCATAAAGAACCAACGGATTTTTTCCGGTGATTCTCTCGACGAGTGCAAAAAGTGAAATAAAAAGTGCGAGCCAAAGAAACAGACTTAGGAATCTCATCGCAGAACTTGAGTCTCGAAAGAAAATCGCTGCGATAAAGAACATTGAGTAATAATATAAAACTTCCCATGCGACTGTTATTAGAGAAAATAGAGGTGACTCAGAAACAGCGCAGGATGCAATTCTTAGCAATGCGTAGAAAGTAACCAGCCAATAGCCAACTTTGAGCGGTCCAGGTTCGGGATGTAATAGCGCTTGCGCCACCGAATGTCGGCTGACGATAAGGTAAAAAGTTAGAAGGATGCTCAAGCCAGCGATCACGCGCCGCGCGTCGATCGCCGGAAGTCCTCCGACCTTGATGATCATGTAGGTCGGCCAAAGCGCGAATACGACAATCAGAGCGCTCAGCCACCACAAGCGAAAACGCTCGCTCAATGGCTGATCCTTCGACGCCAGCAGCGCTACGAAGAACACCACGCCTAGTACGAGGAATGGCGCCAGGCGCGCAGCGAGCTGCGGGAAAACCGCGCAGGCCACACCGACAACCAGCAAGGCGAAACCGAAGCCCGCAAGCAGAACTGCCTTGCCCAGAAACGCCGGGGTACGTTCCATCAAGGTGCGCGATGGGGCGATGTTGATCATGACTAGTCTTTCTGGCTCAAAGGTCAGCCTGCGGTTCTACGGTTTGACCTGACTGTGTACATATGCAGCGCCGGCTTTCGAATGAACGGATTCCACGTTTGCGCGCAGCTTTTCGGCAAGAAAACGTTCGTACCGTGTGAGCTTTTCACGAGCAATGGCGTTGCCGCGCTCGATCGCGACGGTCAGGGCTACCCTTTGAGCCAAGCCCTGTTCGATCTTTTCAAATGCGGCGTCCGTGGTGAGCTTTGCCCCGTCGGCCACCCACGTGTATTCGAGCGAGGCGAACAGACCTTCGAACTTGCGGCTGTAGGCGAGGGGCACGACCGCAACCCCTGACGAAAACGCCGCGATGCAGGCATGCATGCGCGCACCGGTCAGAAAGTCGAGGCCTGAAATGAAGGATTTGGCCTCGCTGGGACTTTTGAAGCTTGGCGCGACCGACACATTCGGAAATTCTGCGGCGAGCGACCGGATGGCAATGCGGTCGTCGTCGACCGGGAAGTCGTCGGGTACCACGTGCGGCACCAGCCACACCTCAAGCTCAGGCCGCGTTGCCCAGGCAGAAAGCAGCCGACGCATCAGCCCGGGATAATCGAGTGTCAGCCCGAACTGATTGCCGCCGCTGTAACCACCGGAAAAGAGCAGTCCGGACACGTTCAGGCCGACACGAATTCGATCACCGCCCTGCGCCAGGGGGCGCGTGAAGGGCAGTCGAAAGGCGACGTCGATCACTTCGTCAATGTTCTTCGTCACGCCGAGCGCTCTGAGGTAATCGGCCGAGAGCGTGTCACGCGCAAATACGCGCGCGCAGCGCTGCATTATCGCGGCGGACAACTTGCGCGCCCACCATTGCTTGAACGGGCCAATGGTCTGCGGGCTCAGGATGAGCGGCTTGCCTTTCAGGATGACCGCAATCTTGCTGGCAATCAGGAACAAGAAGCGCTTGTTGCCATAGATGTCCGCAAAGCTGTCGCCCTCTCCGATGTCGAGCACCAGATCGCACAGTTCCAGTTCGCGCAGGAATGGCGAGCGGCCGGTCAGCATCTGCTTGATGGAAATGCGACTGCCGATGGTGATGTCAGCGCCCTCGGGCGCGTAGCGGCTGCCGCCCTGGGTACCGAACACCATGAATTTGAGGCGCACGCCTGCAGTACGTGCGGCCGATTCGCAAATGGCGATCTGCGATTCGGTCAATGCGCCGACGCCGAGGTTGTCGGACGACAGTGAGTGCCAGAGCAGGCCGATCGTGATGACGGGCATGGGGTGCTGAACGGCTTGAGTCATAACTATTGGGGTTCTCCCTTGGCCCGCCGATAGGTGCCAAGTGCATCGCGCAGAGCCGACACGGGGCGGGCCGACAACGCCGCGCGGACCAGTCCGAGGTTCACGTAGTGCGGCGCGCTGCCGCGCGCCATCCTGGCCGCCAACCGGCGCCCCCACACGACCTGCTTTCGATTCACCTGATACGGCTGCATGCGGGCGATTTCTTCTACCGGGATGTATTCGGCCTCGATCGCGCCACGTGTGATCGCCTGGCTAACGATCTCTTCGCCGAGATCGGTGCGCGACAGAATGAGACTGCGACCTTCACGCTCGGTAAAATCGGGGTAACCGTCTTTGCCGTACCAAGCGTCAGCACACACGATGTCGGCGAATTCCCCGGTGCCATCGGGACAGATCTTGCAGCGAAACTGCAGGTGCCTGTTGAGCACGGTTCCCCATGAACTGTTGTAGTCGGTCTCAAAGGTCTGACCGTCATTCGTGATGGCGCGAGCCATGCCGGGCCAGCCGTCGCCGCGATAGCGAAATGCTCTGACCTGCTCTGGCGACGTACCCAGTTTGCGGAGCAACTCGTGCGTACCCTTGATACTAGGGATGCCGGCGCACATGAATGAAATGGCGCACACAAGATGTGTATTCAGCCGCTTGTCGTGCGCGGCGTATCGCCGTAGAGCCGCCACATCGCAAGGCTTGCCGACGAAGGCAAACGGCTGTTCGAGCGCAAGCACGTCCTGCAGCCGGCTTAGCGGCGCCGACGGGGCGTAGCGCGAACCTGCGGCATGCAGGACGTCATCTCGACTTCGGCTGATCTGCAATTCGTTGGCGAGCGGATCGGTACCGCTGACAGCAATCTGGGCGACGAAGCTGACGCGGTCCGATTCGAGCAGGTAGTTCGCAATGGCGGAAATTCCGCCGCCCGAAGAACCTTGTCTGCGCAATTCGGCATCGGTCGCGTGACCCGCCCTCACCTGCCGGAGCGGCCCCCATACGGCGTGATGGCCCGGGGTGATCTGTTCGTGCTCGACCTTCAGGCCGGGGCAGACATCGGCGATCACCGCTTCGGCCTGCCCGGACGGCGGTTTCAGCACCACCGGCCTCAGCCAGCCTCCGCGGCTCATACGCATCGTTATCGTGTCGCTGCCGGCAATGGATTCACAGGCCCCGCATCCGGTGCAGAAGCCATTGGAACTGACCTGCTCGACCAGTGCGCCAGCCTTGCCAGGGGGTGGAGTGGACACGGATGCGTGACTCATTTACTTGAGGCCGAAAGCGGGAATTTGAAGAAATGGGTAAAACATCAGCGCGGCCGCGCTGGCAGCTGCGGGTTGTGCGACGCCTACGCTGGTGAGCGCAAATCCTCGCACCGTATAAGCGATCGAAAGAAACAGATTACCGGCGATGAGCGCGCACACCCAGCCGACGACACCCATTTCAGGCACCGACCAGAGTGCAACGGCGATCACAATGAGCCACTGCACGACGTTCATCCAGGCTCGAAACGCTTGCGCACCTGCCGAAGTGAGAACAACCCCCCATGAGGCGGCAAAGAAACGGACAAAGAAAAGCAGGCCCAGCCAAGGCAGCACGTTCTGCAGATCAGCATACTGGGCGCCATACACGATCGGCACGATCAGATCGGAACCCACTGCGAGCACCATGCCGAACATAAGCCCCACGCCAACGAATGCCCATTGGACGCGAATCGATTCCGAGCGGAAGCGCTGTTTGTCCGATGCTGCGGCGGCGGCGCGCGGAAGAAACACATTTGCCAACACGCTCGCTGCCTGAGCTCCGCCGGTGAACAGACGCATGCCTGCCTGAAACACACCGACAGCGGCCGTGCCGAGGAAGGTGTTCAGCACCACGCTGTCGACCTGTCCAAACAGGCTCTGCAGGGCGAAATCGGTCGCATATGAAATTGTCGTCTTGAGCTTGGCGAGCGCCTGGGTAATCGAAACCACCCTGACCGCGGGCAGATACTTGCGTTGAACGACACAGACGATCAGCAGGGCCAGCCATCGAGAGAAGAAAAACGCCGTGGCGGCAATCATCGGTGTGGGCTCAACCCAGAGCGCAGCTACGACCACCAGAAACTGCAGGCCTGCGATGAGCGTTGCGAGACGGGTTTCCGCAGCAAAGTTGTCGGTTGCACGGAAGCCGACAATGAGGACTTCGCTCAAGCCATCAGCCAGCACTGCGGCCAGGAGCAGGGACAGCAGGACGGCCGTCCTCATGTCGAAAAAGCCGTACGCTATCAGCGCAGCACAGGCAAAGACGGCGACAGAAAGCGCTGCGCGCACCACCAACACCTCCGCAATAAGTGAAGCGGCACGTGTGGGCGCCCCCCCGATCTCCTTGAGAAGGTAGGGCGTGTGCCCGAAATTGGCGATGAGGGAAGACAAGGTCGCCACCGAGAGCCACAGCATGACTTCGCCGAATGCGGCAGGCCCGAGCACCCTCGCCATCACGACGAAAGTGATCATCCCGAAGCCAAGCCGCATGACTGTGCTCGTGCCCATCAAAGCGATGTTTTTCGCGAGCGACACGAAGTCTCCTGGCTACAAATATGAAATTGAAAAACGAAAGAGTTAAGCGGTTCTGGGGATCACAAACCCGTGATTCGGGGTCTGACATCCGAATCAAGCGCCTGAACGAGGGTGCTTATGAACTGTTCTTGAGCCTTAAATGCGACGCTTGAGTCACGGTCTATGGACGAAACTCTGAACAGAAGCCCATCGGGTACTTCGCCCTTCAGCCCATATTGCATTTCAACCACCTTCTTTGCCGCTCCACCGGTAAGAGCCTGATTACCAACCGTTGTCCAATAAGTGATGGGCTCATACCTCTGTTGCGAAAGGTGACTTTCGAGGCGCTTGACCGGGATATCGCCAAGCGGTGTGTTGAGAACTGCTTTTTTGTTGCTGATTACCTGGAATCCCTGCGCTGGGTAGCAAACTTCCGGGTAGTGAAGCTGATTGCCGTCGCGCTGATCTTCACCGTAGGCGATTGACAACATGATGCGGTAACCCTCTGAATTTACGTAGGTTCGGGTGACGATCTGACTGTAGAGCTGATTGAGCAATTCGCTCTGTTGCGGATTGACCACGCCACCAGTGCGGGTATCCACTCGCCAGTCACCGAAGCTCTGCGGGATGGCTGCTTCGATATCCAGCTTTGGCAGGATGTCAACAATCCTGCGGGTGGGGGTCATGACGGTGGCGACGGCGGCTGCGGACGTCATGAGCACAGCGGCGACAATTGCCGGGACGAGTGATTTTTTCATCAAGGACGCAAGATCTTTTGCAGTGTGAAGAGAACGTCGAGTATGGCCTTTTGCAGGCGAGGGCTGAAGGCGACGTTCTAACGAATTGTGACAGTCTCGAAAAGTATCCGGACCGATGCTGCAGTGCAACCTCGCTGGAGCGTACTACGTCACGGTTGCGGTGAAGTGACGGTCAAGTGTCGGCGGATTCCGACACGGCAAAGGTTCGGCTCCGACCGCTGCGCCGGCAAAACGGATGCAAGCCGCTGACTGCACGGCTCGTCAAGCGGAGCGGGCCATCATCAGTTGCCCCGGATGCGTCTAAGCCGCGCATACTCTCGACAGGGATGGCTCGCCGCCCATTTGCGCTTACGGTATGTGTCGTACGCGAACTCCGGAACATGACGGCGCCTGATCGCACCAGTCGGACCTGGCAACGCTGAAATCGCGCAGGAACTTCGCGATAACCGCCCCTTAATCTACGGTCCGGATCCCATCATGAAACGTCTGTCTGCCGCACTTGCGCTCGTCCTGAGCACCTTCGCCCTGCCGCTGGCCGCGCAGGGCATCATTACAGAACCGACCAAGGGCGCCCAGGTCGCGATTTCGCAGTTCGGGAACATCGGTTTCAACGACTCACCCGACCGGGCAGGCGAAGCGGGATACAAACTCGGATTCCGCCGTGGGGATGGTGCCGCTGTTTTCGGTGCGACCGACGAAGCCTGGGGCGCGGCGATCGGCTCCGAATCGGGCGGTGCCTACACCTGGTACGACGAAATCGCCAACGGCCCGACCGCCAATAATCTGACGAATCCTTTGCTGATCGTCGGTACCAGCACGGCCCTGTTTTCGACTCATATAGGTACGCTCAAGGTCGAACAGGCCTATTCGTTCGAAACACCGAACGCGCTGCGTATGCACACGACGCTGACCAACACCGGCTCGACGGCGGAAGACATCCGGTTTTCGCGCGGCGTGGTGTGGGGTTCGGGTGTCGACAACACACAGAGCCTGGGCGAGCGTCCGCCGGAAATCGTGGCCAGCGGCGCCGCGCTGGATCCGTCCTACGCCGATCCGTTCGGCGTGCGTGAGTACTCTCTGAAGCACTACTCTGGAAGCGCGCTCCCATATTTCAACGAATTCTGGCGATATCCCAACATCGCCATCGCCACCGGCGGCGCGGGCATGGATCTGCTCTGGGAGGACGTCGGCGCTGGAGAGTCCGTTGGTTTCAGCATGCTGCACGCCTTCTTCGACCTGGACATTCCAAGGCAGCAGGAGCCCAGTGGATTTCCCTGGTACCGGCTCGCTTCGAATATGGATGCTCTCGGCGCGACTTACACCATCGTGTCGACAAAGTTTGTCTGGCCTGAACCGTGGTTCGACTCCCAGGCGCTCGCCTATCGCCCGCTCGCCGTCCCGGAGCCCGCGACCTGGGGTCTGCTGGCTCTCGGCCTCGTCACTGTTTTCGGCGCTGCGCGGCGTCGGCGCTCACCGGGATGAACAACCCCAGTCAGGCACGACGCGCGAGTCGGATCGAATACAGGAGCAAGCAAAGACCGCCCATCATCATCCAGCCCGAATCCGGCTCCGGGACGGCTGAGGCGAGCGCGTACTCGAGCGCACTGAATCGATAGATATCTTCGGTGGCCATCACGGAGAAGGACGTGATGAGTGCGTCGCCGAAAAGCCCGGACACGACGATAGACGGGGAAGGCTCTACCCCGGACAGCGTGCCCAGAGATATGCCGCCGATTCCGAAAGCTTCGATGTTCGCGGTGTTGAACTTGATACCGCTCGGGTTCCCTATCGAGCCATTGATCAGCTTCACGAAATTCACGGGGCTGGAAAACGAAAACACCACGAACTCACCCGGATCGATCGCATGATCGATCTGACCGACGATGCCCAAACCGTTGAGCTGGAGAAAATTCAGCTGATCTGAGCCAGTGATGGTGAGCGGCCCTTGCTGAAAGGACTCCGCTTGAAACGTGCCTTGTTCGGTGAAATCGACCAATACCGTATGTTCCGATGCGGTCGATGGCAAAGAGCACAAGAGCCCTGCCCATACAACCGCACTCGAGGTGTAGCGCTTCATTAGGCGATCGATGTTCATGTCATGAATTCCTCCGACGGATTTATCCTCGAAATGCCGATCCGCGAGACCACGTGATGCAGTGCGCCGAGACCGCCACACCGCCCCTCCACGTACGCCCCCTGGACGAGCGAACGACAATCTAAGGTAGCCGTAAGCGCGTTTCCGCGCTACCGCTTTGATGTTTCGATAACGCGATGTTGCGCAGGGGCCAAGGCTTTCAAGCGCGCAGATCATCGACCAAGGCAACGCGATCGCGACCAAATGCGACGTTTCTGCAGGAGCGGACCTTGTCCGCGATACTCACGTTGTTCAACCGCCATCGCGTGATCCGAGACCTCATCGCGCACAGGGTGCACTCCTACAGGAGAGGCGGGAGCCGGTCGGCCATGCAAGGCCGACCGTGGAGCGCAATCTGTCGGTCGCCGAACGTGTGCGGTTTCCAAGACTTTTCGGCGGGGTTGCGCGGATGGTGAGCATCACCCACCGCGTCGCCGCGTGCCGCGACCCGAAAGACGACAAATTCCTGCATGTTGCCCTCAACGGCGAAGCGGAAGCCATCGTGACCGGCGATCGGGATTTGCCGGTATTGCATCCGATTCACGGCATTTCGATTTTTTCGCCCGCAGATTTCGTTGTCATGGTCTCGTAGCCGCGCGCGGCTTCCATTGGAGAGGCGCATTGTGAGAGCGGCTGCCCCGCCGCGATAGGCACTCTGCACTGTGATGGTCGCGGCACTGATCGCGACGGGGCCGTCGCTCCCACAGTCCCTGCGCTTGAGGGCTTGCCGTGGTCTCCGGGCGCGCTGCCCCCTGTGGGAGCGGCAATCCACGGTTGGCCCTGCACGGCCAACCGGCTCCGGGGGGGGGGGGGGGGGCGCCCGCCCCCCCCCCCCCCCCCCCCCCCCCCCCCCCCCCCGCTCTGCCCTCGCCGCGATACGCACTTCGCACTTCGATGGTCACTACACCTATCGCAGCTTGGATGGCGTTTCCCGGGAGCGCCGCCTGCGCCCTGCTTTGTATATACTTCGAGTATCCACATCTTGCAGGAGAACTGTCGTGGCCTACGCGCGCGTCTTTACATCGGGCAACAGTCAGGCGGTGCGCCTGCCGAAGGAATTCCGGTTCAACGTGGATCAGGTTGAAATCTTCCGGCGAGGCGATGAAGTGGTTTTGCGTGCCCGCCCGGCGAGCGCGGCATCGATCTTCGACGTGCTCACGGAGTTGCCCGACGACTTCATGAAAGAGGGGCGCGAAGACCCCCTGCCCCAGCGTCGGGAAGAGCTTTGATGGCGGCGTGCTATCTGCTTGATACGAATATCTGCATCTACATAGCCAAACACAATCCGCCTGCGGTGCGGGCGCGCTTTGCGCAACACCTTGCGAGTGAATTGGCGATGTCGGTGATCACTTTGGGTGAGCTGCGCCACGGTGCCGAGAAAAGTCAGGCGCGAGAGAAGTCGCTGGCGACGATCGCCAGGCTCGAAGCCAGCATACGCGTGGCACCCGTGAACGAAGCCATCGGTCGGCACTACGGCCAGATACGTGCGCAACTGGAGGTGTCGGGTCTGCCCATCGGCAACAACGACCTCTGGATCGCCGCCCACGCACGCGCCGAAGGTTGGGTGCTGGTAACCAACAATGAGCGTGAGTTCAGCCGGGTCGAGGGCTTGCAGATCGAGAACTGGGTTGCCGCATGAGCCCTCGCCGCGATGCGCACTTTGATCATCGACCATCGCGGCATTGATCGCGGCGGGAACGCCGCTCCCACGATCTCAGCGCTTAAGGTCTTGCCGTGGTCTTGGGGGGCCACCCTTTTTGGGCGCGACGGCACCCGTCAGATCCAGCTATGCGTTTGACGCGCGGGTTCGCGATCAATGGATCGCTCCTACGGTCGGGGCGTGATTTTGGCGGTGTCGCGGGTTTTTGTGGGAGCGATCCATTGATCGCGATGCGCGCGTCGAGCAAGCGATGTCGCGTGTCCGAAGACCGCATCGCCTGCGGGGGCGGAGCTCCCACAGCCCTGCGCTTGAGCGCCTTACCGCGGTCTTTGGGTGTCAAACGACATCAGAAACTGCCCCCTGGCGACATCAGGAATTGATCCCCGGTTGTTGATCAATCGGTTTGGGTTGCGGTGTTCGCGCTGGCCTGGTTAACCAGGCCGCGATGGCCTGCCATGTGGATGCGTGAATCGGGGTTTATGGCGAAGGTGCGATCAACAAACCGTTGAGTTCCGCATAGCTGGCAAATGCGTGGCCAAGTGAAATGACGGGCAGACGTCGTTTCAGCGCGGTCGCGATGATGATGCGATCGGCCGGATCACGATGGTGGTCTGGTAGTTGCGCCGCTTGCAGTGCAATCTGCTCGTCGACCTCCAGGCACTGAACGTCGGCACGGCGCAAGCCGCTGTCCATCCAGTCCCGGATCGGAAGCGCCAGTTTCAGGCGTCCGCATTTGACGAGGTAAGCGACCTCTCAGCAACTGATGGCTGAGACGGCAACGGCGTCGGCTTCTTCGATCTGCGTAACGATCAGCGCCGGCAGAGGGTCTCCAGCCGTCAGCCACCGCACCCAGATATGTGTATCGAGCAGGATCAACGCGTTGCATCCCACTCGCCTGCCGGCACAGCAGGCGCGATCAGGTCATCGAGCAGTATCGTGCCAGCCAGCTCTGGCGGCGGAGTGCGGCGCTTTGCGGGGCCTTTGGGACTGACCGACGAGTCGGCCACTTCTTCGAGGGGTAGCACGATGACTTCTACACGGGTGGCCGAAAAGGTGTCAGGAAGCCGAACAGTGACCGTGTGACCGACGACTTCTGCAAGTTTGCGCACTGCTTCCATGAGGGGGCTCCTGTTCTCTGCAAGTGATGCAAGGATTACTCGAAGTGATCGCAGGCCTTGAACCCAGCCAGTTTGGCCGGCCCTGCATGGCCAGCCGGCTTCGCAGGCGGCGAGCAGCGCTCGCCGAAACCCCCGCGCCGTTCCACGGCTGGCCCTGCATGGCCAGCCGGCTTCGCGGGCGGCGGGCAGCGCTCGCCGAAACCCCCGCGCCGTTCCACGGCTGGCCCTGCATGGCCAGCCGGCTTCGCGGGCGGCGAGCAGCGCTCGCCGAAACCCCCGCTCCGCCCTCGCCGCGATACGGACTTCGCACTTCGATGGTCGCAGCACGATCGCGGCGGGGACGCCGCTCCCACAGTCCCTGCGTTTGAGGGCTTGCCGAGCTAACTGGGAGCGTCGCTCTCACAAAAACTGCACTGTTCGCGGCGTGCGAAGCGAACTGGCTGGGCTGACCTCGATGTCGACCTGGATCGCCGGTGACGTACAATTCGTATAAATCGTACAAAATGTATTAATCTTTCCTCGTCACATGGAGGGCTTGTCATGAAAACGATTGCAGCTAGCGAAGCCAAACAGGGCTTCGCTGCATTGATTGATGCCGCCGCTCGCGAGCCCATCGCGATTCAACGGCAGAAACGCGACGTGGCGGTGGTGATGTCGATGCACGAGTACGAGCGGCTCACGCGGCTGAACGTGAGCGAATTCCAGCGCTTTTGCGACCGGGTGGGCGCTCGGGCGGTAGAAGCCGGCATCGACGAAGCCACACTCGCCGGCCTGCTCGCCGACGATGCCTGAGCGCCGCTGGGTTCTCGACACCAACGCGCTGATCAGTCGGCTGCTTCTTCCGACCGGCGTCGCCGCCCGCGCGGTCGATCATGCGCTGGCCCGGGGTGTGGTGCTGGTGTCTGAAGAAACCATGAACGAGCTGGCGGAGGTGATCAGCCGGCCGAAGTTTGACCGCTATCTGTCGGTCGCCGAACGTGTGCAGTTTCTAAGACTTTTCGGCGGGGTCGCGCGGATGGTGAACATCACCCACCGCGTCGCCGCATGCCGCGACCCGAAAGACGATAAATTCCTGCATGTCGCCCTCAACGGCGAAGCGGAAGCCATCGTGACCGGTGATCGGGATTTGCTGGTGTTGCATCCATTTCACGGCATTTCGATTTTGTCGCCCGCAGATTTCGTTGTCATGGTCCAGTAGCCGCGCGCGGCTTCCATTGGAGACGCGCATTGTGGGAGCGGCGGCCTCGCCGCGATAGGCACTTCGCACCGCGATGGTCGCGGCACTGATCGCGACGGGGCCGTCGCTCCCACAGTCCCTGCGCTTGAGGGCTCGCTGTGGTCTCTCGGGGCGCCGCCCTCGTGGGAGCGGCGGCCTCGCCGCGATACGCACGTCGCACCGCGATGGTCGCCGCACGGCTCGCGACGGGGCCGTCGCTCCCACAGGCCCTGCGCTTGCGGGCTCGCGGGGGTCTCTCGGGGCGCCGCCCTCGTGGGAGCGGCGGCCTCGCCGCGATACGCACTTCGCACCGCGATGGTCGGCGCACTGATCGCGACGGGGCCGTCGCTCCCACAGTCCCTGCGCTTGAGGGCTTGCCGTGGTTCCGGGCGCGCTGCCCCTGTGGGAGCGGCGGCCTCGCCGCGATAGGCACTCTGCACTCTGATGGTCACAGCACTGATCGCGACGGGGCCGTCGCTCCCACAGTCCCTGCGCTTGAGGGCTCGCCGTGGTTCCGGGCGCGCCGCCCTTGTGGGAGCGGCGGCCTCGCCGCGATACGCACTTCGCACTGTGATGGTCGCGGCACTGATCGCGACG
>NZ_JANINH010000025.1:22591-26984 GCF_024580155.1 Methyloversatilis sp. XJ19-13
GCACTGATCGCGACGGGGCCGTCGCTCCCACAGTCCCTGCGCTTGAGGGCTTGCCGTGGTTCCGGGCGCGCCGCCCTTGTGGGAGCGGCGGCCTCGCCGCGATACGCACTTCGCACTGTGATGGTCGCGGCACTGATCGCGACGTGGCCGTCGCTCCCACAATCCCGCAATCCCACAGTCCCACATACCCACATACCCACATACCCACATCCCACAATCCCACAGCCCACGGCCCACGGCCCACGGTCCATTCCACTTACGCCAGCGTGTAATCCGCCAGATCCGGTTTCTTCACCGCCTTCACATATTCGCGGGTGAAGCCGGGGAAGATGGCGATGACGCGGCCGTTTTCCATGCGGTACCAGCTGCGGCACTGGCTCCATACCGAGGTGCCGAGGCGCTGCTGCAGGTCGCGGTTCCAGGCGTCGGCGACTTCGGGGCGCACATCGATCCAGCGCCGGCCGCCGGTGCGCACGGCCTGCATGCAGGTGATGGCGTGCTGCACTTCGGGTTCTATATAGAGCAGCGTCGAGGTGTGGCCGGTGGCGGTGTTGGGACCGAGCATCAGGAACATGTTGGGAAAACCGGCCACGGTGATGCCCTGATAGGCGGCCGGGCCGTCGGACCAGGCCTCGGCCAGCGTGCGACCGGCGCGACCGGTGACGCGCAGCGACGACAGCAGCTGCACGGCGTCGAAGCCGGTGGCGCACACCAGGGTGTCGATCTCGCGCTCGCGACCGTCGGCCGTGACCACGCCGGTCGGAGTGATGCGGGTGATGGCGTCGGTCACCAGTTCGACGTTGGGCCGGGACAGCGCGGGGTAGAAATCGTTGGAATAGATGATGCGCTTGCAGCCCAGCGGGTACGGCGGCGTGAGGCGCTCGCGCAGCGCGGCGTCGGGCACCTGCTTGTCGCGGTGGCGCGCGGCGGTCAACAGCATGGATTTGCGCGACAGCGTGCCTTCGTCGAAGCCGCGCCGGCCGAGTTCGAGCACCTGCACCCAGGCGGCGCGCACGGCGGCGGCGTAGGGCGGCAGGTGGGCGAGCAGCCGGTCGAGCAGGTTGTAGCGGCGGTCGAGCCGCGGCATGACCCAGTTGGCGGTGCGCTGGAACACGTGCAGTTGCCCTGCTTCGGCGGCGACCGGCGGCACCAGTTGCGACGCGGTCGAGCCGGTACCAATGACGGCGACGCGCTTGCCGGCCATGGCGTAGCCGTGGTCCCAGCGGGCGGAGTGCAGCGTCTTGCCGCGGAAATCGGCCAGCCCGGGGATGTCGGGCCAGCGCAACTGGCTCAGCGGGCCGGTGCTGCACACGAAAAAGCGCGCGCTCAGCGCATCACCGCGTTCGGTGGCGAATTGCCAGCGGCCGCTGGATTCGTCGAACGTGGCTTCGGCGAGCCGGGTGCCGAGCCGCATATGTCCGACCAGGCCGTGCTTTTCGGCCACCTGCTGCATGTAGGCCTGGATCTCGGGCGCCGAGGCGAAGCGGCGCGACCAGCCGGGGTTGGGCGCGAACGAGAAGGAATAGGCCGGCGCGGGCACGTCGACGTGCGCACCGGGATAGGTGTTGTCCCACCAGGTGCCGCCGAGCCCCGCCTGTTTTTCGAGGATGACGAAATCGTGGATACCGGCGCGCTTGAGCTGCACCGCCATGCACAGGCCTGACATGCCGGCGCCGAGGATGACCACCTCGTGCCGCGTGGTGATGGGCGGCGTGGCGTGCGCCAGCGACGCGTGCGCAAAGCGCGCGATGCGGGCTATGGCCGCGTCGGCGCTGGGCAGCGCGCCACCATGCATCTGGAACACATGCCAGCGCCGCTCGGTGATGTCGCATTCGACCTCGACGCCCGCTGCCTCGAGCACGTCGTGCAGCGCCACTGCCTGGTCGTGCAGCAGCTCGTCGGTGCCGGCCTGGATCAGCGTCGGCGGCAGGCTGCGCAGATCGGTGCGCAGCGGCGAGGCGAGCGGCGATTCGGGCGGCGCATCACCGAGGTAGTGCGCGGCGCAGGCTGACGCCCAGTCGGTACTGAGCATGGCTTCGCCCGCGGGAATCATGTCGGGCATGCCGGCGGGGGTCATGTCGACCCAGGGCGACAGCAGCACGAGTGCCGCCGGGCGCGGCGCGTCGGCGTCGCGCAGTGCAATGGCCGCTGCCAGCGCCAGACCGCCGCCCGCCGAATCGCCCGCGATGACGACCGGGCCCTGCTCGTTCAGCGCGCGGAAGGCCGCGACGGCGTCGTCGATGGCGGCCGGAAAGCGGTGTTCGGGGGCCAACCGGTATTCGAGCGAAAACACGGGCAAGCCGCTGGCCAGCGCAATGCGCGACGTCAGCGCCCGATGCCCGAGTGCGGAGCCCACGCAGTAGGCACCGCCATGCAGATACAGGATGACGCCGGGGCGCACCGGCGGCGTGTCGTGCCGGCGCAGCCACTCGCCCGGCACCCCGCCGACCGTGGCCGGCTCGATCGACACCCCGGCCGGTACCAGCGTGGTCTTGGTGAGCCGCGCCAGCCAGCGCCGCTGCGCCTCGATCGACCAGCGCGGCGAAAACGCAGGCTTCAACACCAGCTTCAGCGAGCCGCGGATGAGAAAGGCCGACAGCGCCTCGATGGAGCCCCGGGGTGAGTACGTCTTCCTCATGCAACACGCTCCGCCTCAGTTCGGTTGGTTCCGTGCACTCACGGCACCACGCACCCTACCTCACCCGGGCGGAACGGCGAACCCCCGGCGGTTTCGCCGTGATGCGCACTTCGCACTGCGATGGTCACAGCACGATCGCCGTCCCTGTGGGAGCGGCGATCCACGGTTGGCCCTGCATGGCCAACCGGCTCCGCGGGCGGCGAGCAGTGCCCGCCGAAACCCCCGCTCCGCCCCCGCCGTGATGCGCACGTTGCACCGTGATGGTCATGGCACTGATCGCGACGGGGACGTCGCTCCCACAATCCCTGCGCTTGAGGCCTCGCCGAGGTCTCTGAAGGGGCGCGGCCCCTGTGGGAGCAGCCTCTCTGCCGCGATGCGCTCGCTGCTTCGCGTTGGTCACAGCACGATCGCGGTCCTTGTTGGAGCGGCGTCCCCGCCGCGCTACGCACGTCGCACTGCGATGGTCACAGCACGAGCGCGGTCTTGGTGGGCGCGGCGCCCCCGCCGCGCTACGCACGTCGCACTGCGATGGTCACAGCACGATCGCCGTCCTTGTGGGAGCGGCGTCCCCGCCGCGATACGCACTTCGCACTGCGATGGTCATGGCACTGATCGCGACGGGGACGTCGCTCCCACAATCCTTGCGCTTGAGGCCTCGCCGTGGTCTCTGGAGGGGCGCGGCCCCTGTGGGAGCAGCCACTCTGCCGCGATGCGCTCGCTGCATCGCGATGGTCACAGCACGATCGCCGTCCTTGTGGGAGCGGCGTCCCCGCCGCGATCCGCCCGATGCACGTGGATGGTCATGGCACTGATCGCGACGGGGACGTCGCTCCCACAGGCCCAGCGCTTGAGGCCTCGCCGTGGTCTCTGGAGGGGCGCGGCCCGTGTGGGAGCAGCCACTCTGCCGCGATACGCACTTAGCACAGCGATGGTCATCGCACTGAGCGCGACGGGGACGTCGCTCCCACACTCCTTGCGCTTGAGGCCTCGCCGTGGTCTCTGGAGGGGCGCGGCCCCTGTGGGAGCAGCCACTCTGCCGCGATGCGCTCGCTGCATCGCGATGGTCACAGCACGATCGCCGTCCTTGTGGGAGCGGCGTCCCCGCCGCGATACGCACGTTGCACTTTGATGGTCATGGCACTGATCGCGACGGGGACGTCGCTCCCACAGTCCCTGCGCTTGAGGCCTCGCCGTGGTCTCTGGAGGGGCGCGGCCCTTTTGGGAGCGGCCACTCTGCCGCGCTACGCACTTCGCACTGCGAGGGTCATGGCACTGATCGCGACGGGGACGTCGCTCCCACAGTCCCTGCGCTTGAGGCCTCGCCGTGGTCTCTGAAGGGGCGCGGCGCCTGTGGGAGCGGCCACTCTGCCGCGATGCGCACGTTGCACTGTGATGGTCATGGCACTGATCGCGACGGGGACGTCGCTCCCACAGTCCCTGCGCTTGAGGCCTCGCCGTGGTCTCTGGAGGGGCGCGGCGCGTGTGGGAGCGGCCACTCTGCCGCGATACGCACTTCGCACTGCGATGGTCATGGCACTGATCGCGACGGGGACGTCGCTCCCACAGTCCCTGCGCTTGAGGCCTCGCCGTGGTCTCTGAAGGGGCGCGGCGCCTGTGGGAGCAGCCACTCTGCCGCGATGCGCACGTTGCACCGCGATGGTCACAGCACGATCGCCGTCCTTGTGGGAGCGGCGTCCCCGCCGCGATACGCACTTCGCACTGCGATGGTCATGGCACTGATCGCGACGGGGACGT
>NZ_JANINH010000026.1:0-25854 GCF_024580155.1 Methyloversatilis sp. XJ19-13
CGCCTTCCATCGACCCGGAGCAGTCGGCCAGCAGCTTCAGATTGATCGCCGCCGGGCGGGCATCGCCGAAGCGCGGGCACAGGCTGGCAATGACCACCTCGGCCGCCGGCTCGCCGTGGGCCGCCGCGAAGTCGGGCACGCGCACTGCAGACGACCCGTCCGGCAGGCCGGACAGCGTGAACACGAAATCGCGGTCGAGCCAGGCGCGTGCGCGCAGCGAGGCCTGCAGCCTTGCCTCACCGCGCTCGATCGACAGCGTGTGCGTCGTGCATTCGGCCTGCGCAGCTGCCAGCGGACCGCTCACGGCGAGTTCGATCGAGAACGGATAGTCGTCCAGTCCCCCGGTCAGCGGCACCTGATGCGGCGCGAGGCCGCCATCGCGAATCGGATCGCCATACCAGGTACCCAGCGTGGTCGGCAGCGTGACGCGGATGATGCCCTGTTCGAAACGCAGCAGTTGGCCATAGCGCACGGTGACGCGGAGCGTGTCGCCGGGGAGCAGGTTGCCGAGGTTGAGCGTGTATCGCCCGTCCCCCGCCGATTCCACCATCACCGCACTGTCGCCCGATGCCACCGCCCCCTCATAGACTCCCTCGGCCCGGCGGCGCGACAGCACCTGTGCCGCGAGCTTGCGGCCCCCGATATCGACATCCAACCCGAGCAGCGTCGCCGCGAGCGGCACCGGAAAGGTGTAGATCACCTCGAGCGGCTCGGTGCCGGCGTTGGCAAAAGTCTGCTCGAGTGCCATGTCGAGCATCAGCCCGTCGATGCGACCGCGCGCATGTACACCGCGCAGGCTGGGCCGGTGGCCGGCTTCAGGGGGTAGGTTCATCGGGTTTCTCCTGTTGGATCCGTTCGTACAGCGCGATGACTTCTCGGGCGAAGCGGCGCAACTGCTCCGGGCCGATGCCCAGCCGCGACGTTTCGATCTGGATGTCCACACCGTCGGCCACCGTGATGTGCGCACGTACCTCGACCGTGCCCGGCGCCCGCCTGGGCTCGATCACTGCGTCGATGTCGCCCTTGAGCACCGCCGCGATGCGATCCAGCGACAGGCCGCCCCCGGACAGCCGGCGCACCGTGAGCAACTGCTCGAGGTGACGCTGGAAGTAGCGCGCCGCACGCGTTTCGCCCTCGGGCCGATCGACCAGGCCGAGCTGCACGTAGTAACGCACTGTGCGTTTGGGCAGCGCGCTGAGCGCGCACAGTTCATCGAGGGTGTAGGTCGTGTTCATGGGGTAACCGGGTAGGGACACGCACTTTTTAACAGCTTAACTGTATTTGTCAACTGTCTCTTAAAGACAGCTCCACGACCCGCCATTTACGGCCATGGACACCCGCCAGGAACGTGCCGAGAACCGTCGTCGAGGGCGTCCGGGCGACGGCCGGGTAGCTCTCTTTCGGGCAGAGGCCTCGCCGCACCTTCGTGACCGGGAGAGGCGATCCAGGGCCGGTTAGCCCGCTTCATTACAGTTCTTGTCACTCAAGAATGATCCGAACAGATCATTGAAATTGCGCATCTTTCGTATCTGTATGGTCGAACTTGGGTGCAGTTGACGTGTATCAATGGCACCGCCGCACCGGCCACTGAAGCTCGGACGCATGTACATGCAGGCAGGCGGCCCACGGCCGGGAGAGCGGAAATGAAGGAATCGTGGCAGACATGGTGTGCGAGGGCGCTGTGGCGCTTTCTCGCCGGCGCGGTGGGACTGAGTCTTTTGATCAGTCCACTCTCGGCTTCGGCCTGGTGGAATGCCGAATGGCCTTATCGCAAGCAGATCGGACTGAGCGGTGCGGAAACGCCCGCACTCGGCGGGCAGGTGCAGCAGGTGCTGGTGCCGATCCGTCTGCATGCCGGCAACTTCCCCTTTGTGGATGCCCAGGAAGGCGGCAGCGATTTGCGCTTCATGGCCGCCGACGACAAGACGCCCCTGAATTTTCATTTCGAGCAGTTCGACGGAGTCGACGAAGTCGCCATCGCCTGGGTGCAGGTGCCCTCGGTGGGGGGCAAGGACTCCGCCATCCTGATGTATTACGGCAACATCGATGCGCCCGCAGCCGGCAGCACCAAGGCCAGCTTCGATCCGCTGACTGTGCTGGCCATGCACTTTGCGGAACGTGACGGCCTGCCGCACGATTCGACCGGCTACGGCAACTCGGTGCTGAAGAGCAGCGGCCAGTTCGGCGCCAATGGCGCGGTGGGCTTCGGCATGGCGCTGGCGGCCGATCAGTCGATGCAGATTGCCGGCGCCCCGTCGCTGAGCACGCCCGCCGGCACCGGCTGGACCGTTGCAGTCTGGGTCAAGGCAGCACAGGCCGCCGCCAGCGGAACGCTGCTCGTCAGACAGGAGAACGGCCGGCGACTGGTGCTCGGTCTGGAGGACGGCAAGCCCTACCTTGCCGTGGATGATGCAGCGCGCGCCGGCAGCAGCGGGCGCATCGCCGCGCAGGCGCCGATCGATGGCGCGTCCTGGCACCACATCGCCTTCGTGCTCGGCGACTCGGCGGCCCTCTTCGTCGACGGTGTGGAGGTCGCACAGGGCACGCTGCGTCTTCCCGAATTCAGCGGCGACGTGATCATCGGCGACGCCGGCGGGGCGACCGGCTTCGCAGGCGAGATCGACGAACTGCAGATTTCCAACCGGATGCGCGCAGCGGAGTGGATACGCGCCGCCGCCATCGCGCAGGATCCGCAGAGCCGTCTGGCCGACTACGGTGGTGACGAAAGCGGCGGCGGCAGTGACTATGTGGAAGTGATGCGCACGCTGGCGGCGGCGGTCAGCGCCGAGGGCTGGGTGATCATTGCGCTGATCTGCCTGATGGGCCTGATCAGCGGCGAGGTGATGATCGTGAAGTCGAGGCTGCTCAACCGCATGCGCACCCAGAACGAGGCCTTCCTGGATGCCTACCGTCAGTCCGACACGCCGCTCGCCCGCATGGATCCGCAGGCGGTCGCGGAAGCCGGCGAAACGTGGCGCGATTCGCCGCTGCTGCACCTCTACATGTCGGCGTCGAATGAAATGCACGGGCTGCTGGCCGCCGGACATTCCGGTGCGCTGAGCCCGCAGGCGCTGGAAGTCATCCGCTCCGGCATCGATGCCGGCATGGTGGGCGAGGCGCACCGCATGAACGACCGGATGGTGACGCTGACGCTGGCGGTGTCCGGCGCGCCCTTCCTCGGCCTGCTCGGCACGGTGGTCGGCATCATGATCACCTTCGGCGCCATCGCCATGGCAGGCGACGTGAATGTGAACACCATCGCGCCGGGCGTGGCCGCGGCACTCGCCACGACGGTGGCCGGCCTGCTGGTCGCGATCCCTGTGATGTTCGGCTACAACCAGCTCGCCACGCGCATCAAGGAACTGACTGCCGGCATGGAGGTATTCGCCAGCGGTCTGGTGGGCAGGATCGCGCTGCGTTCGACACAGCCGGTTCCGCCCGGCCCGATTGCAGCCGCCGATGCACAGGACCTGCAGGCCGCAGCCTGACGCACATCCCGACAGATCATGCATGCGAGACAGTCATGAGAATGCGCACCGAATACAAGCTCTACGATGATGTGAACCTGACGCCGCTGATGGATCTGGCGTGGAATCTGCTCATCGTGTTCATCATCATGGCCACTGCCACGGTGCAGGGCATCATGGTCGACCTGCCGCGCGCCAGCGCGGCACCGAGCATGAGCAAGCCCAAGACCAAGGCGGTCACGATCACGTCGGATGGCCGCATCTATCTCGACACCGCGCTGGTCAGCGTGGGCGAACTCGAAATGCGTCTGCGCCAGTTCAAGGCGGCCGACCCCAGCCTGCCGGTGGTGGTGAAGGGCGATGCCAGCATCCAGTACTACAAGGTGATCGAGGTGCTGGACGTGATGAAGCGCCTGCAGATCACGCAACTCGGTCTGGTCACCGACCGGCTCGTGAAGTGATGACAACCCGCGCTTCCGGTGCTGCCGCCTTCCCGGAGCAGTCGCCTTCGTACGCCGCACGTCTCGTCCCCGGCCGCAGCCGGCGCCAGGCCGAAGCCGCTGCCCGGCGCCAGACCCTGCTGTGGCGTCTGGTCGCCGTGCTGCTGGTGCTTGCCACGGCTTATCTCGCCCGCAGCCAGCTTCTCGATGCGGGTGCCCACCCGCGCAGCCGTGTGCAGCGCATCACCCTGATCCACGCTCCGAAACCGCTGCCGCCCAAACCGCTCGAAAAGCCGCCCGAAGTGCAGGTGCAGAAAAATGATGTGGACGTGCAGTCGCAACCCATCCCCGACCCTTCGCCGAGCCAGCAGCCCGATGACCATCTGGGCGTCGACGCCGACGGCGAAGGCGCGGGCGATGGCTTCGGCCTGGTCGGCAAACGCGGCGGTCAGGACATCACCACACTGGGCGCTGCCCCGGGAGGCGCTGGAGGGCCGGCATCCGGAAATCGCCCGACAACGGCACAGCAGTTCAATTTCCGCAATTACGGCGGTCTGATCGGACAGCGACTGCAGAGTGAGCTGATGGCACGCTCCGCGCTGCGCGGACGCGACTATGTGAGCGTGGTGCTGCTCTGGATCGATGCGCACGGCCGCATCGAGCGGGTCGAACTGCAGCGCGGCAGCGGCTACGCCGACATCGACTCGACGCTCAGACAGTCGTTCGCGGACATGCCGCTGCTACCCGAACCGCCGGCAGGCCTGCCGCAACCGCTGAGCTATCGCGTCGCGTCGAGGGATCTGAATGCGCTCCGCTGACGCCCGCAGTACCGGGCCGGTACCGGCCTCCCACCCGCTGGCCCGTCATACCCGACTGATCGACATCGTCGGCGACACGGCTCGCGTGCGCGCGCGCGGCGTGGCGCTCGGAGAACTTGCGCGGATCGACAATGAGGATGGCGAAAGGCTGCTTGCACGCGCCATCGAGCTCGACGGCGATCTGGTGACGCTGCAGGTGCTCGGCGGCGGCAAGGGACTGTCTTCCCACGCCGACGTGCGTTTCCTCGGCCGGCCGCTGGACACCGTGTGTTCCACCAGCCTTCTGGGACGGGTGTTCGACGGCACCGGACTGCCGCGCGACGGCGGGCCTGAACTCACCGGGGAGCGCCGCGTGCCGGTCGATGGTGCGCAGATCAATCCGGTGCGACGACGCCTGCCGCAGAACATGATCCGCACCGACATCCCGATGATCGACGTGTTCAACTGCCTGGTTGAGAGCCAGAAGATTCCGGTGTTCTCCATCGCCGGCGAACCCTACAACGCGCTGCTGGCGCGCATCGGCTTCCAGGCCGACGCCGATGTGGTGGTGTTCGGCGGCATCGGTCTGGTGTTCGACGACTTCCATTTTTTCCGCCGCAGCTTCGAGGACCAGGGTGTTTTCCACCGCACCGTGATGTTCGTGGCGCTGGCCGGTGACCCGGTCACCGAGCGACTGCCCGTGCCCGATCTGGCGCTCGCCGTGGCCGAGCGCTTCGCGGTGGAGGAAGGGCAGCGCGTGCTGGTGCTGCTGACCGACATGACCGCCTGGGCCGATGCGCTGAAGGAAGAAGGCATCACGCTTGAGCGCATTCCGGCCAACCGCGGCTACATGGGCGACCTCTACACCCAGCTCGCCCAGCGCTACGAGCGCGCCTGCCAGTTCCTGGATGGCGGTTCGGTCACCGTACTCACCGTCACCACGATTCCCGGCAACGACATCACGCACCCGGTGCCGGACAACACCGGCTACATCACCGAAGGGCAGTTCTACCTGCACGACGGCATGATCGATCCCTTCGGCTCGCTTTCGCGCCTGAAGCAACGGGTGATCGGCAGCAGCACGCGCGAAGACCACGGCCAGGTCATGAACGCCATGATCCGGCTGTATGCACAGGCGGAGGAAGCGGCGCGCAAGCAGGCCATGGCCTTCGACCTGTCGGACTTCGACCGGCGACTGCTGCGCTTCGGCATGCTCTTCCGCAGCCGCTTCATGGCCATCGACGTGTCCATGCCGCTGGAGGCTGCGCTCGACGCATGCTGGCAGAGCATGGCCGAGTGCTTCCGGCCCGGTGAGCTGCCGATTCGCCCGTCGCTGGTTCAGCGCTACTTCCCGCATCCGGAGGCCGGCCCGTGACGGCAATGAACAAGGGCGCACTGGCGCGCTGCCGGCACGAACTGGACACCTACGCCCGCGTGCTGCCCTCGCTCGACCTCAAGCGCAGGCAGCTGGCGATGATGCTGGCCGCAGAGCGCAGGCTGCTCGACGAGGCGGCAGCCCGCTTCGAGTCGGTGCTGACGCATCACGCCACGCGGCTTCCCATGCTCGCGCTGGACGAACTGCCGTTCGATGGCATCTGGCATGCAGGACTCGAGCACGCGGAAGAGCGGCTGCTCGGGCTGCGAATGCCGGCGCTGGTCACGCCTTCATGGGAGCTGTCGCGCCAGACCCTCACCGGACTACCGGCCTGGAGCGACGAAGTGGCCGATGCGGTGCGGGAACTGGTCGGCCTGCAAGTGGAAAGAGGCCTGCGCTCGAAGCGCGTGCAGGTCCTGGAAGCCGGCGTCCGGCACGCGCTGCAGAAGGTGAATCTGTTCGAGCGGGTGCTGATTCCGCGCGCCCGCGATCGCATCCGGGCCATCCGCGTATTCCTCGCCGATGGCGAGCGCACGGCCATCGTGCAGGCCAAACAGGCGCGTGCGCTGCTGCACCGGCGAACGCAGCCCGAGGCGCAACGCGCGGAGCAGCGCCCGTGAGCATCGCTCCGGTCATCCGGCTGACCCTGTTCGGGCCGACGCACGCGAAGGACGCGACGCTGCTGCAGGCACAGGAACTGGGCTGCCTGCACATCGAGCCACTGGACCGCCGGGAAGACGTCGTCGCCGACCGTCCGCAGGCGCGCCGGGCACTGGCCTTCCTGCTCGCCTCGCCAGTGCGTCGCCATGCCGCGCACAGTGCCGAGCGCTTCGATGCGGAAGCGGTGGAGGCCGCTGCCCTGCGCATCGAGGCTCGACTGCGTGCGCTCGATGAGGAAAAACGCACCCTGATCAAGCGCCTGCGCGTGCTCGCCCCGTGGGGCGACTATCCGCTCGACCCCGATCTGCTCGCGCGCGGTCTGCGGCTGTGGTTCTACGTGCTGCCGCACTGGCGGCTCGCACAGATGCCGGAGTATCTGACTGCCTGGAAAGTGGTCGCACACGATCAGCGCAACTGCTGGGTGGCCGTCGTGCACCCCGACGAGCCACACGACATGCCGGTGCCGCGCGAGCACACCGGCAGCGTGGCACTGCACGCACTGCAACACCGGCTGCACGACCTGGACGCCGAGCACGACGACCTGCTGGCCGAACGCATAGCGCTGACCCGCTGGTGCGACGCGCTGGCGCACAGCCTCACCCGGCTGGAAGACCAGGCCGAACGCAAGCGCGCGGCCGGGCTGACCCGGGAGGTCGACGGGCTGTTCGCGCTCAGCGCCTGGGCACCTGCCGCCGCACTGCCTGACCTGCAGGAGATGGCCGGGCGCATCGGACTGGCGATGGTGAAGCACAAGGCGCCACCGGCCGAGCTTCCGCCAACCTGGCTCGACAACATCGGCATCGCAAGAAGCGGCCAGAACCTGCTCGGCATCTTCCTGACACCGGGCTACCGGAGCTGGGATCCCTCGACCTGGGTGCTGGTCTCCTTCGTGGTGTTCTTCGGCATGGTGATGGCAGACGCCGGCTATGCGCTGGTGATGCTGTTCGTGCTGCTGGCCCTGCGCCTGAGGCGCCGACCGGCGGCGGGCGAGGCGCCGGGCGCAGCCGGCGTCTGGCCGCTGGCGTGGCTGCTGGCCGCCTCGACCGGCGCCTGGGGTCTGGGCACCGGCACCTGGTTCGGCTCCGCGTTGCCGGCCACTCATCCAATGGCCGCGCTGCGGCTGCTCGACGGCACTGATTTCAGGCTGATGATGAGGCTGTCGCTGCTCATCGGCGTCCTGCATCTGACGCTGGCCAGTCTGGCGCAGGCCCGCCTCGCACGGGGCTGGTCGCGCATCGCGGCAGCCGGCTGGAGCGCCGTGCTGGCGGGCGGCGGACTGGCCGGATTCAGTATCGATCAGGGCTGGGGCGACGGACTGCGCTGGACCGGGCAGAGCCTGCTGGGGGCCGGACTGCTCGCCGCACTCACCGCCGCCGTGATGCAGGGCCGGGGGCTCGGCGGACGCGCTGCCGCACTGCTGGCCGGGCTGATGAGGCTGCCCGCTGCGCTCGGCGACACGCTGAGCTACCTGCGGCTGTTCGCACTCGGCTTTGCCGGCGCATCGTTGGCCACGGCCTTCAACGATCTGGCGCGCCAGACCCTGCATGGCGTACCCGGCTTCGGCGTGCTGCTGGCCGGGCTGCTGCTGCTGCTGGGCCACACCCTCAATCTCGTGCTGGGCATCGCCGGCGGCCTGGTGCACGGGCTGCGCCTGAATTTCATCGAGTTCCTGAACTGGAGCGGCGTCGAAGAAGGTCGCCCGTTCAAGCCTTTCAAACTGAAGGACGCCCCGCCATGGATGCATCGATCGCGATGAATGACACCCTCACCCAACTGCTCGGCATGGCCGGCATCTACGCACCTCTGGCCCTCGGCGCGCTGGGCAGCATTGTCGGCTGCGCACGGGCCGGTCAGGCCGCCTGCGGCGCCATGCTGGAAACCGAATCCGGTCACGGCCGCTTCGTCGGCGTGGCGGCGATGCCGGCGTCACAGACCATCTACGGCATCGTCATCATGCTGGCGCTCAATCGCGATGTGACGGCATCGAACGCCGGCTTGCTCTTTGCGCTGGGCGTGCTGGCCGGTCTGATACAGCTGGCGTCCGCCACCTACCAGGGCAGTTGCGCCGCGGCGGCAATCGACGCCGCCAAGAACAAGCCGGAAATTCTCGGTCTGGCGGTGGCACCGGCAGCAATCGTGGAAGGCTTCGCAGTGTTCGGCTTCGCATTCGCCTTGCTGCTGGGCGCCGGCATTCCGAAATGAAGGACGCACAGATGATGAACACGACACCGCAGGAAGACAGCACTGCCGGCCCGCCGATGGGGCATGGCATTGAATCGCTGATCGAGCGCCTGCGCACTGAAGGCATCGATGCCGGTCGCCAGCAGGCGCAGCAGTTCATTGCCCAGGCACAGGCCGAGATCGACGCACTCCGCGCGGGCGCCCGCGCAGAAGCCGAAGGGCTGCTGGACGCGGCGCGCGAGCGCATCCGCATCGAGCAGGAAGCATCGCTCGGGGCCATCCGGCTCGCCTTCCGCGACAGCGTGCTGAGACTGAAGGAGGATTTCCTGCAACAGTTCGGCGAGCGGCTGCAACGCCACGTACAGACAGAACTGGCCGATCCGGAACTGTTGCGCCGACTGCTGATTGCCCTTGTGCAACCGATGTTCCCGGACCCCGCGCAGCCGTCGGACCGGACCCCGCAAACCATGAGCATGCCGAGCGAAGCCGACCTGGAAGCCCTGGCACGGGACGGCGAGGCCCGGCTGCTGTCAGAAGGGCTGGAGCTGCTGCCGGCCTCTCAAGGCAGCGGACTGCGCATCTGCATGGTGGCCGGCGACATGGAGATTCATGTCACCGACGAAGCACTCAGCGCGCTGCTGCTGGAACACTTGCTGCCCAAGGTGCGCCGACACCTCGACGGCGGTCCGGTCGTGCATGCCAACCCGCAGGCCGGGGGACCGGGCACGCCGGACGACGCGACCCGCGCCGCTGTCACGCGACAGGAGCCAGGAACATGATCGACCTGCTGCGAAACGTATCGTCCCCTCACTATGTGATGCTTGCGGCCAGCCTGCCCCATCTGCCCCACTTCGAACGCACGAAGCGCCTTCCCATCGGCCCCGAACGGCTGGAATCGCGGATGCGACTGCTCGACGCAGCCGATCTTGACCGCCTGCACAAGGTGCGCGAACTGCTGTCCTGGCAGCGCCGCTCGGACGATGAGGCCGCCGCCATGGCGGACTGGTGCGCCAGCATCGACCGCTGGCAGGCCGGGGAACCGGATGCGCAGGTACGCGAGTTGATCGGCGACATGATGTCCCGGCGAAGCTTGCTGGCAGCGCTGCGCCGCCGCCGCGCCGGTCTGCCCGCCCCTGGACGTCACGAGCGCTGGGGCTACGGCCCCTGGATGGGCAAGGTGCGGCGCTGCTGGCACGAAGCGCATTTCGGCCTGGCCTGCCGGCACCCCTGGCTGGTCCGTGCGCGCGAACTGATGGAAGGCGGCGATGCACTCGAGCTGCAGCGCCTGAGCGCACGGCTCGACTGGGACGGTGCGAGCAACCTGCGTCGCCGGCAGCCGAACGGCTATGCGGGTGTGCTGGCCTATCACCTGCACTGGGATGTACTTCACGACTGGCTGCGTCACGATGCCGAGGGTGCCCGCAGACGACTGGAAGCACTGGTCGCTTCGGCTTGCCCGACCGGGTTTGCGGCGGGTGAGGACGCATGAACCGCGCCACCCCGGCCACACCGCAGACCCCGGCGCAACGCGCTCGTGCCACCGTGACCGCAGTGCGGCCGAATCTGGTCACCGTGCAACTGGACGACGGACCGGTCGCCCGGAACGAGGTCGGACATGTATGCACCGGGCGCGCCCGGCTCAAGGCCGAGGTACTGCGCGTGCGCGGACGTCTGGCCGACATGCAGGTCTTCGAGGACACCCGGGGGGTTCGCGTCGGCGACAAGGTGGAACTGAGCGGCGAACTGCTGTCAGTGACGCTCGGACCGGGCTTGCTGACCCAGGTCTTCGACGGACTGCAGAACCCGCTCGATGCGCTGGCCGCGGAACATGGCGTGTTCCTGCCACGGGGTCATGCGGCCCCGCCGCTGCCGGACCGGACGTGGTCGTTCGAGCCGGTGGTGCGCGAGGGCGTCCGGCTCTGGCCAGGCGATGTGCTCGGTCACGTCATGGAAGGCCGGCTGCGGCACGACATCTGCGTGCCCTTCGATGAAGCCGGTCCGGTGCAGCTCGGCTGGCTCGAAAGCGGCCGTTGCGACGTGCATGCCGTGATCGGCGAAATCCGGCGCAGCGACGGCAGCGCGCGTGCGCTGCATCTGGCGCAGCGCTGGCCTGTGCGGCGCCCGCTGCCGCAGCGCCTTCTGCGCAGGCGCTGGGCTGAACAACTCTTTCCGCACGCACCGCTGCTGACCACGATACGACTGATAGACAGCTTCTTCCCGATCGCGCGGGGTGGCACGGCCTGCATCCCCGGCCCCTTCGGCGCCGGCAAGACCGTGCTGCAGAATCTGATCGCGCGCTTTGCCGCGGTCGACGTCGTCATCATCGTCGCCTGCGGGGAGCGCGCGGGTGAGGTGGTCGAGACGCTGACCGAGTTTCCGCAGCTGCAGGATCCGCGCACCGGCGGTTCGCTGATGGACCGCACCGTCATCGTCTGCAACACCTCGGCGATGCCGGTGGCGGCGCGCGAATCGTCGATCTACACCGGCGTGACGATGGGCGAGTACTACCGGCACATGGGTTATGACGTGCTGGTCATCGCCGATTCGACCTCGCGCTGGGCGCAGGCCATGCGCGAAACATCCGGCCGCATGGAAGAGATTCCGGGCGAGGAGGCCTATCCGGGCTACCTCGACTCGTCGATCAGGGCGCTCTATGAGCGCGCCGGCATCATCAGGCGCCGCGACGGCATAGCAGGCAGCCTGACATTGATCGGCACCGTATCGCCGGCCGGAGGCAATCTCGAAGAACCGGTCACCCAGGCTACGCTGGCCTCGGTCAAGACCTTCCTCGGACTGACCGCGGAACGCGCTTATCGACGCTGCTATCCGGCGATCGATCCGCTGCGCAGCTGGTCGCGCTATCACCAGCAATTGCGGGCCTGGCAGGAATCGGAACTGGGGCCCGAGTGGCCGCTCATCGTCGAGCGTCTGGGCGGCTTGCTGCGCGACGCGCAGCGCGTCGCGCAGATGGTGCAGGTGACAGGCGAGGAAGGCATCACCGAAGACGACTACTTGCTGTGGCAACGCGCGGAACTGATCGACAACATCTATCTGCAGCAGGACGCCTTCGATCCGGTCGATGTCAGCACGCCACTCGCGCGTCAGCGCGAAATGCTGGTGCTGCTGGCAGAAGTGATCGATGTGCAGCCGGAAGTGGCCGGACGCGAGGCGCTACGGGAGTGGTTTCTGAATCTGACTGCGCTGCTGCGCGACCTGAACTGCGCGGCGACCGGATCGGGCGCCTTCCTGCAGTGCCTGCAAGCGGTCAGGATATTGCTCGCTCCGCAGCGGACTACTTCCCGAGAGTGAAGCAGAGCCTTTCCGGCGGACACCCGACCCTTGCTGGAGCAGCATCTGTGCCGTTACCCGAAAAACGACCTGTGAATAAAGCATAATCTGTCCGTTTTCAAGCGGTTATGGGCTCGCTCGCTCACAGCCGATAAAGCATATCCTGTCCTATCGGCAGAAAATAAAGCATAACCTGTCCGAAGAAAATTTCCTTTTACCCACAAGGGTTTAGGACTTGGCAAGGACAGGTGCGGCGCTACCAGTAGCCCGGTGGTCGCTTGGGTTCGGGTGCGTCGAGAATGGGATCGGAGACGAGCACGAGCGGGTCCAGCCAGTCGGCCTTGGCACGCACCCAGGCGAGCCAATCCTCAAGTTCTGCGTTGATTTTCCCCTGCGCTTTCGCCTGCTGCTCCACAAGGTCGGCGTAGGTGCGTAACTTCGCCGCTCGCTCCCAGTTGGACACCTGTGTCTCAAGTTGCTCAAAGCGCCGTATCTCATTGGCACGACGCTTCGTCAGAAACTCGTAGTGAGCTACCGCGCGCCGGTGCGCCTCCTTCCGACGCTCTTCCTCCTGCTCCTTGGCGTGGATTTCCTGTGCCAGCGTCACGATGCCGCCGGCCACCTCACCCAAGCGCAGTTCGAGCTGCGTTTTTGGTGTGTCCTTCCATGACCGGGACGGCCAGCGGCCAACCTGGATGGTCAAGATCCCGGTTGGTCTGAAGTCATACTGCGGGATTTTCGGATAGCTCATCGAGCTGTCCAGTCGGGATCGATTCCAGTATCGCTTCTGCGCCCGCTCCTCGGCGGGCGTCAAAACGTGCTGAGCTCTGGGCACGTATTCAGTAAGTGAAAACGCCATCGTCGTGCCTGTTTCAAGCCACTTGATCCGGGTTACACCGTTCTCCGCATCGATTTCAAACGCGAATCCGTGCTTGATCAGTACTTTGACGAGCGAATCTGAAATGGCAAGTGCCCGGTCCAGCGCCCCTACGGTCACCGACAGGTTAAGAACTTCCTTCGGGGCGGAACGCAGCGGAGGGCCTTCTGGCCAGCCATCGCGTCTGCGCAGGCGTTTGGATGCGGCGAGCACGAGGGGATGCGGCGCCGATGCGTCCTCCGGCAGAGACATGGGCGCTGTGTCTTTACGCACCCGTGCGGCCGTTTTGCGGGCCGCCTCTCGTCCGGCCAGTTGTTCCGTAGGCAGCTTGACCAGACCGGTCGGCACCGACCCAGAGCTTTTCAGCGCGGGAAGCGGCACCCGCCGCATGATTCGTCCGGCTTTCACTTTGGCCCAGTAGCCCCGGCTGGGAATGGGAATTGCGAGTGACTTGCAGATTTTTGCGAGTCCGACATCGGAAAGACCATAGCGAGGCGCAACCACCACCATGGGCTCGGTCCAGACTTCGTCGTAGAGCGTGTCCCGGTCAACCGGCTTCTCGGTCTCTTGCATCACCGTAGTCAGCCAGCCTTGCTTGCGGCCCGCAAGGCATCACAATCATTCGGAGGTTGGCCGTACCTGAGCATTTTCCAGAAAACAGCGTAGGGATCGGTCTTGGCGCCTGACGACCTCAAGGCGTTTTCGTCGTTCACCTCAGCAATCACCATCATGCGGGTCTTGTAGTCACAGCGAGAAAAAATTGGAAAACACCGCCCCAGTTTTGGCTCGGCGTCGGCGTCGAAACGACGGGCGTCTGGTGTTGCCCTGCCGGAACTCGTCCCGGTTCGAATCACCATGGACTGTTTCCATAGTTCGAATCACCATGGACTGTTTCCATAATCAGATCCGCCAACGCGGGGCTAACAGTTCGACGTTGCCATCTGACGCTAAGGCCTCCGGGTTATGTGCCTTCGCGCGGGCTGCAGTCGTGCCCCGAATTTACAGGGTGTCTGGAAAAGCCTGGGCGATTCAGTCCAAGCCGGGCCGCCCGCCGCTTACAACAGAGGCGAATTAACTCAGCTCCCGGGTCCTTTCGTGGCGAACACTGGGGCACGTCGAATCAGTCGAAAGATCATAGTTGGGGCCCGTGCTGTGGCGTATGAGAACAATGTAAGCGTCCGACCGACACCGTGTTGACGGTCAGAGTTTGATCTTTGCGAGTCGTCGATCGACTTCGGCGATGTCGAAGGCAGCGGGGTCGAAGGTTGAGCCGAACCAGTCGAGCATGGCTTGATGTTCGGGATGTCGCGGGTCGGTGATGGCGTCGACAAACTCGGCGTAGCCGTGGGCGCCACCGACGTCGTCGGGCGGTGCTGCATTGGCGCCGGTCACGCACAGTGCGGTGTCAAACAGCGGATCGGGTTCGATGCGGCGTTCGACCTTGATGCGGTGAATCCAGTTGTCACCGTAGTCGTAGAGATAGCTAAATGAACGTGCAGCACCCAGCGCGCTGGCCAGGCGCACCCGCTGTTCGTTGCTGAGCGGGTCAACGAGGTCGTAGTCGGGGTCAGGGATGCCGTATCGCTCGCCGGCAATTTCGAACTCGTGCAGGTGACAGTCCTGCCACCCCATCACGACCTGGATGACCTGATGCAGCTTGGGCAGCGTGACCGTCTCCGGCAACACCACGCGGCGCCAGATCAGCGGCCGGATTCCGGCGAGTTCTATCTTCAACTGCAGCAGATGAGGAGCCGCCCGCGCCTTCTTCAGCGCCACCACATTTCCCATGTTCAGGCGACCTCACGCATCGACACAGCTGCGGCCATGTTCAGATTCCAGGGCAGCAGATCCTCGATGCGATTGATCGGGTGGTCCGCGATACGCCCGAGCACTTCGCGCAGATAGGCCTCCGGGTCCAGCCCGTTCATTCTGGCCGAGCCGACCAGGCTGTAGATCGCGGCCGCGCGCTCACCTCCGGCGTCCGACCCGGCGAACAGGTAATTCTTGCGCCCCAGCGCCACGCCTCGCAGCGCGCGTTCTGCCGCGTTGTTGTCGATCTCGATGCGCCCGTCGCCGGCGTAGCGCACCAGCGCCCGCCAGTGGTTGAGCGCGTACTGGATCGCCTCACCAATGCCGGACTTGCGCGGCACGCGCCGGCTCTGCGTGGTGAAGTTGACCCTTTTCGGTGGACACCCGACCGTTATAGGAGAAGGAGTCCGAGATGCCGAAGACAAGAGCGCCGTACCCGGCGGAATTCCGCCAACAGATCATCGAACTTGCGCAGGCCGGTCGCCATCCAGCCGAGTTGTCGCGTGAGTTCGGCCCGACCAGCCAGACGATCATCAACTGGGTCGCCCAGGCCGCGCGAGACGCCGGCAAGCCCCTGCCTGGGAAGGACGGGCTGAGCAGCGCCGAACGGGACGAACTGAGTCGGCTGCGCCGGGAGAATCGCCAGCTCAAGATGGAGCGCGACATCCTGGCAAAGGCTACGGCCTGGTTCGCCAGAAAGAGCGATGTGGGTTCTCCGAACTCTTCGAACTCGTGATGGCGAACCAGGCCGACTTTCCCGTACGCACGATGTGCCGCGTCCTGCGTATCTCTGCCAGCGGCTTTTACGCCTGGAGCACTCGGGCGCCGAGTGCGCGACGCATGGCCAACGCGGTGCTGACCGAACGCATCCGGGCGATTCACGGCGCATCGGATGCGACCTACGGACGCCCTCGCGTGCGTGCCGAGTTGCTCGAACAGGGTGAGCGGGTGAGCCACAAGCGCATTGCACGACTCATGCGCGTGGCGGGTCTGCGTGGCGTGAGCCGCAGGCGCGGCTTCACGGTCACCACACGGCGAGATCCGGATCGCAGCCCGGCGCCCGATCTGGTCAAGCGGCAGTTCGTGGCGGATGCGCCCAACCAGCTGTGGGTGGCCGACATGACCTACGTGCCCACCTGGCAGGGCTTCATCTATCTGGCGACTGTCATCGATGTGTGGAGCCGGCGCGTCGTCGGCTGGTCGATCGGCGAGCACATGCGCGCCGAACTCGTGCTCAGCGCGCTCGATATGGCGCTGGGCAGCCGCAAGCCCGAAAGCGTCATCCATCACAGCGATCAGGGGAGCCAGTACGCTTCACTCGCCTTCGGCAAACGGTGCCGGGAAATGGGCGTTCGCCCATCGATGGGCACAGTTGGCGATGCCTACGACAACGCAATGGCCGAGAGCTTCTTTGCCAGCCTGGAGTGTGAGCTGATCGACCGCAAGACCTTCCGGACCAAGACCGAAGCACGTTTGGCCGTCTTCACCTGGATAGAAGGCTGGTACAACCCGCGCCGGCGACATTCGGCGCTGGGCTACCTCTCGCCGATGAACTACGAGGAGAAACACCGCGGGACTCAGACGAATCTCGACAAACTCGGGTTACCCACCGGGCCGCTCGCCGCCGGCCTCGATGGGGCCGGCGGCGGCCCCGTGGATAACCCTGCTATCGAGTACGATCACACGGCTTGATTCTCAAGCCACAAATCGTCCACCGGATGGGGGCAACTCCAACTCCACCCACAGCCGCCCGGTGCGCGTGCGCCCGCGACCCGGAGCAAGCACCGGCAAGGGCGTATCGTCGGCGTGGATCTTCTCGCCCGCTCTAACGTAGCGCGACAGCGCCTGCACCAGCGGGTCGAGCAGATACGCCGAGCCGGCCACCCAGTCGGCAAGGGTGGAACGTTCCAGCCGCACGCCCTCGCGCGCGTAGATCGCACTTTGTCGGTACAGCGGCAGGTGGTCGCAGTACTTGGCGGTGAGCACGTGGGCGAGCAGCCCGGGACCGGGCAACCCGCCCATGATCGGGCGGCCGGGGGCCGGCGCCTGCACGATGGTCTCGCACCGGCCGCAGGCGAATTTCGGGCGCACGTGGCGCACCACCCGGAAGCGGGCCGGGACGTACTCCAGCTCTTCGGACACATCCTCGCCCAGGCGCTTCAGAGTGCCGCCGCACCGCGGGCAGCCGCTGCAGGTTGGTAGATGTTCCGTGCGGCTGCGCGGCAGGTGATCCGGGAGCCGGTTGCGGCCCGGGTGTCGCGGAGTAGATTCGATCGGAATGACGTCGGCGAGCGTGGCGAGATCGGCTGATGCGCCACGGGCCTCGCCGCCGCCCTGCTGCGCCGTACTCAACCCGAGATCAAGTTGGCCGCAGAGCGCACCCAGCCGCTCCGAGCGGCGACCGAACTGCGCGTGCCGCAGCTTGGCCACCAGCAGTTTGAGCCGTTCAATCTCGGCCAGGCGAGCATCGAGCAGGTGCTTGAGCAGCGTCGGGTCGTCGGGCAGTGCGGCGACTTGCGCCGACAATTCGTCAGCGCTGGCTTCCGGGTTGGTGAAGGGTGTCGCGTCAAACATGCAAGCGAGTTTACGCGATCAAGTATCGCGTGAACAGGGGGCATGCTCGCCCTGCGAACGACCCGGGTCAGGCGTCAGGCGGCCAGTTCCGGGGCTGTCCTGCGCGGGGTGCGCCAGTCGATCCCTTCGAGCAGCATCGACAGTTGGGCGGCACTCAGATGAACGCTACCGTCGGCGGCCTGCGGCCACACGAAACGGCCGCGCTCCAGTCGCTTGGACAAGAGGCACATGCCGTCCCCGTCCCACCACAAGAGCTTCACCCGGTCACCACGCCGGCCGCGGAAGATGAACAGGTGGCCGCTGAACGGGTCCGCCCCCAGACGCTGTTGCACCAAAGCGGCCAGCCCGTCGAAGCCGCGGCGCATGTCGGTGGCCCCGGCCGCGAGCCAGATGCGGGTGCCGGACGGAATCAGCATCGTGCCGCCAGCTGCGCGAGCACCTGCGCCAGCGTGTCGGCATCAGGCCGGCCTTCGATGTGCAGCCGCACCGTGCCGAACTCGATCGTCAGCGTGCCGCCGGGTGCTGGCGTGCGGATGGGTTCGACCGGTGCAGGTGAGCGGGTCGGCTCGTCGATGTGCGCCGGCAAGAGCGCCGGCTCATCGTCCCCGAGCAGGCTGTCCTGATACAGCTTGCGCCACAGAAAGACCTGGTTGGCATTGATGTCGTGCTCGCGAGCCACACGCGATACCGACGCGCCGGGTGCAAAAGACGCTTCCACCACGGCGCGCTTGAACGCGGCCGGATGTCGCTTGTAGGGGCCGCGCTTGTACGCGCGTCCCGTTCGGGGATTTGTGTCCATGATCTCCTTTGTGGACACAACATTGAGGTGCCCGAGTGCGGGCGATGATTACGCGCTGGATCAGGGAAGGGAAGACGGTGGCGGTCGGACGCTTACAGAACAATTACAACCGCCCTCTTTAATCCTGTCGAATCCGACAGGATTGGAAAACGGGCTTCGTCACCGACAACGCCATGAAACGCTTGAAGTAATGCTCGACCCCGGACCAAATACCGCATCGCTCCCGGCGCGCCCCTCAACACATATTAGTGTGATACACTTAATTGTGTGTTAATCGTATGGAGACAAGAAATGGCAACCACCGTCAATTTCACCGGCGCGGTTGACCGCGATCTGCTCAAGCGCGCCAAAATCATTGCCGCCAAGTCCGACACCTCGGTCAATGCGCTCTTCAACGCCGAGCTTCGCCACCTGGTCGAAACTTTCGAGGCGGCCGAAGCGACAGGTAACCAGAATTACCGGCGGCTGCTCGACTTTGCACTTGGACGGCTCGCGGGCGACGAAGCCATGCGCACGCTGGGGATCGACAGCGAGGAGGACCTCTTCCTGTTGATGGCGCAAGCCCACCTGCCGATGCCGCGATTGCCGGAGGCCGACACAGGCGTCATGGTCAATCAGCTGAAATCGCTGGCAAGCTGAGCGGCTCGCGATGACCGCGAACATTGTTCTGCTGCCTGACGCCGGGCCGCTCATCACGCTGGCCTATGCCGACGCACTCGACCTGCTGTTCACGCCCGGCTGGCCGATAGTGCTGGTCGATATGGTGCTGCACGAAGTGACACGTAACCAGACACCGACCAGCGAGAAATTGGCGCAGTGGGCTGCCGCTGGCCAGGTATCGATGCGCACAACCCGCACTTTCCAGAATCACCAGCAACTTCTGGCGGCAAGCCCCTCCAGCGCTCGCACCGCCAATCTCGGCGAAGTGGCGATCCAGGAGACCATGATCGACTTCGCGCTGAAAGAAATTGACGCTGATCTGCCGCAACAAACGGGTGTGTTCCTGTTCGAGGACCACAAAATCGCCCGTGCCAGCTTTATGCTGCCGGACAACTGCCGCAAGGTCAGCACGCGCGCCTACCTCATGTTTCTGGAACAGCAAGGCTGGCTTGAGTCCGCGGCGGATATCGAGCGACGCGCCATCCAGGCCGGGCGCAGCTTTTCGAAGCTGCGCTTCCCGCCCGAATAATCGGTTTCAGGAACTCCCGTGCTCGGCACCGATCCAGCCGCCGGTTCGATCCGGCCCCAAGCGTCGAAGCCTGGGTGCGTATCTGACCCACGCCGCCCGCGAAGCGGCTTGTCAGATCAGATTATGAAACAACATCAAGCTACCAAGGGCGGCCTCAAATCTGAAGTGCAACACCCTTTGCGGTAAGGTGTTCACATGTCATCGACCATCCGATATCAACAGCTCCAGTCCGAAGACAGCATGACGATTGCGAGCATGCAGCAGCAGGGTTACAGTGCGCGGGCCATGGCCCGCACACTGTAACGCGCGCCCTCGACGATCTGCCGAGAGCTTGCGCGCAACACGCCGGCCGACGCCGCCTACGGCTTTCACCGCGCCGAACAGGCTTGCCGTACGTTCCGGCGCCACGCTCGCCCTGCTGCCAAGCTGTCTTCTCAAGGCTTGGCCTGGAGCCTGGTGATGTCGCTTCTGAACTGGAAGTGGTCGCCCCAGCAAATTGCCGCTACCCTCAAGCGCACCTTCCCCGACGAGGCCGCGCGCCACGTTTCCCACGAAACCATCTACACCGCCATCTACGCCCAGCCCCGTGGCGAATTGCGCCGCCAGCTCATTGCCTGCCTACGTTAGGGCCGCAGCACGCGGCTGCCCCGCACCCGTGGCGCCGATCGGCGCGGCCAGATCCCCGAGATGGTCAGCATTCATGTGCGCCCACCCGAGATCGAAGATCGACTGATGCCCGGCCACTGGTAGGGCGATTTCATCAAAGGGGAAGGCAGCAAGTCCTCCGTAGGCGTGCTGGTGGAACGCTCCAGCCGCTTGGTGCTGTTGGCCAAGATGGCGGACGCCAGGGCCAGTTCCGCACTCGCCGGCTTTACCGCCAAGCTCAACTCCATTGCCGCACCGATGCGCCACAGCGTCACCTACGACCAGGGCAAGGAAATGAGCGCCCACTCGCAACTGGCTGCCAACACTGGCGTGAAGGTCTACTTCTGCGATCCGCACAGCCCCTGGCAGCGCGGTACCTGTGAGAACACAAACGGCTTGCTGCGCCAGTACCTGCCCAAGGGCACCAACTTAAGCCTCTAAAGCCAGAATGACCTCCATGCCATCGCCGACAGCTTGAATGCAAGACCGCGTGCAACGCATGACTTCAATACCCCGCTGGCTGTCTTCTCTCACATGCTCGAAAGTGCTCAGCAAACCCACGCGCTCCCTCACTAACCAACACGTTGCGCTTCAGGCTTGAAACCGCCGGTAAATACTGGTGGCGTTTGCAGCTTACGGCTGCAGAACATAAATTTCAAAAATAAATGCGCCGGAGGCCTAGTTTCACATCGAAATCAACCGGCTAGAAAATCTCGCGTGATACACGCACCCACGGGGCAAGATTTCTTACCAGCCGGCTAGCCACACCTAGTTCCTCTTTAAACCGGAGTCAAGAAGGAGTCTGTTGACCCTTGCCGAAACCAGCGCTCTGTTATAGCCGAGGGTATCTTGAAATCGATTTTTTCCTTCAACGTGAATACCTACAACCGAACCATCCTCCAAATCAAACAACGGGCTGCCGGAATTGCCTCCCGCTGTATTAGCCTTATGTACGAAGAAGCCGTCCTCTCCAACTTTCTCGATACCGGTAAACCCTCCGGAAATTCTTTTGTAGTGAAACTGTGGCGTGATTTTGTCCGGAGTCTGGAAAAACTCAATTTGTTCTGCAACAGTCATATCTGCAGGAGGCCCTGGATAGCCAATTACCGCTACAATCATGTTCCCCGCATATCGATCAATTGGCTTCTCTACAACATCAAGCGGTCGAGGGTACATCTGATCAGACGAAGTCATAATAATCGCGAGATCATCATCTGATTCTCTCGGTAGCGCAAATACCGCATTCAAAAAATATGCTCGGGGCTTGTTGGGCGACTCGCATTCTGCACCCTTCCCCAGAGCGTACTCTACGTCAAAAATGATTTTCGCGCCCGGGCGAATAGTCCAAACGCCCTTCGCTTCGTCAAGAACCGCGATACTCTTCAAAACATGAAAATTTGTTATAATATGCTTCGGTCCAACGACAAAACCGGTCCCTGCTGGTCGATTATTGAGTAGCACAAGGCCAACGCTTCGTCCAGAATCAACAAGGTTTTTTCGTTGGAGCGAAAATCGGTCAATCCACTTGACCGGGTCCTTTGGGGCCCACAATGAGTCCTTGCAGATGAGGAAAAAAGGGTTAGTCAAAGCCGCAAATGACTCAGCAGCGGCAGAACTAAAAGAAGATAATTGCCCTGCGACATACTCCCTGGCTTGCTGTTTAGCGGTAATTGCCTCGTTGATTCCGTAAATCTCAAGATTAATATTCGCGGTTTTCTCTGCTATCTCGTTGCGTACTGCCAGTTCAGTCTGCAACTGCGTCAACTCTCGGTCTATATCGTTCAGAAGCGCCTGCCGCTCCTCCGGAGTTTGTCGTTCAAGAGTCTCCGCGAGTGAAGCAGGAGAGATTGTTGGGGCTTGCTTTGAGGGGGCCCGTGTGAGATCCCCATTTGACGCGGGAAGCGGCTGACGAGGCAGCGCTCGCTGAGATGGCTTTTCCGGATTCTCGATCTCTTCGGTAGCGGCTCGTACTGCTACAATCGATTGCACCATTGTGTCACGCAGAACATGTCCGGATAGCCCTTGCGCATGTGTCGCTTGAATGAAAAACATTAGTGCGGGCGCAAGCAAGAGACGAGTCGAAAAGGTAGAACTCGAATTTAAATTTTCCATCGTCGCAATTCCGCAGCTAACGTTGATTTCCCGGCCCAGGAGGAGGGTCATTAAAAAGCAAGAATTAACATCTATTCTCGAATGATATTTATAGATTTATATCTAATCGGTTGGTAAGGTCTTTTAGCCTCGCCACCGATTTGGTTTGGGATCACTTGAATCAATAGCTTCGGCGTGCCAAGCGTAATTACCGCAGACGTCACGTCAAAATACATGGTCTCATTAGGCAGAAGGTATGCATTGCCACTTTGAACCACGGAAATGCTGCCAACCAAGATTGCACTGGAATCTCCAGTTCCGGCAGCGCTTACAAAGACGCCTGCTGAAAGCGGGCGCCCCGGCGATTCGAGACCTGAGAGTACAAGGATGTAGCGAGCACTTCCGCCAAAACCCTCGGGCGTAAGTGGTTTACTTAAAGTCTCGTTTAGAATCGGTGAAAGTTTCAGCTTCTGGTTGGCGCCTTCCTTCGTCGCCACAGCAAACCCTGAAACACCCAATACTTCGAGTGAATCATAGGTATACCCGAGTTTTGATGTGTCCATTGCATCGGCACACGAGATTTCTATTGTGGAGCCATCTAACCATGGAAAGATAAACTTTCGATCCAAGAAAAAGTTATCCTGTGGCTCCGTTGCTCGGTTTGCAGGATTCGATCGCCATTTCTCCCAAATTCGATCGAGATTCCCATGGTGTGCAAAGAATATCGGGTCGCGCCCAGCGGTTCCAAAGTCTGTCATGTCGCCGGCGGCGCCAGTAGCATCGTCAATACCGCCAACGTAAACATGTACTGGGCCGTGTGGCGTGCCTTCCAATCTACTGTTTCCGTAGCGCCCTGCCAAATTAGGCCGAGGCAATCCGCCAAAACTGTTCCTTAACTCTCGTGCGAGTTGAATTGGATCAGCAGTCGGGATTGCCAGAAATTTCTTCGCGGCTAACGCTGCAACGCCTAACTTTCGCAAATCGGGATCCGAATCAATGTAGTCAACTTCATCAGGTTCGAGATCTCGATCAGGAGTAAAGCGAACCGCCTTTGAAAGAGGGCTATTAGGATCGGAGAAACGAATAGGAATTCGTCGATTTGCAGACCAATTCCAGTAAGGAAACGCCAATGTTGAATCGGATGCGATTTCGCGAATTTTACGTTCCGTCATGGCCAGATACGCTCTATGCCATGGAAGGAACCAATAGCAAAAATGGATTTGACTGACGCCAGACGTACCGGGCGCTGCGCAGAAAGCGTTGTGCGGTTCTGCATTGGCAAGCCATCCTTTGGGGTCATTCGGATTCATCGCCGATCTGTCCATCATTTCCTTGATGGCCGCTTCAACCTTTTCCAGCTTAAGTGGATCAAGCGTTTCAATGGATTCTCGTACTGGCGGAACTTCCTCAGAAACGGAGGCCGTCGGGATCAGCGTACCGACTCCCGCGGCGGTTCCCAACGCTAGTCCCTTCTGAAGGAAATCTCGTCGCTCGGAGTTCGGTGGCGTATCAAGCATTGCGGCAACCTTTCAGCGTTATGCGAAGAGTGTCTCAGCGAGCTTTTGACAAGGTACTGCACCTATTCGAGTGGTATGTATTTAAAAGGCGTCTCGGAAATCACAACCCCCGCTTTCGCGATGCCACCGTTTGGGCCTGGAGCGGTCAAACGATACGATGCCACCACGCCGCCTGCAGCATAGAGTCGGTCGCTGCGCCAGACGCTTGTCACCTTTAGTGAAGTTCCACCCTTAGAGGCAACCTTGATGGACAGCGTGCGACCCTTGGAAGCAATGAGGAACTGATCCACAAGTTCGCCGCGCAGGACAGTCAACAAGAGTGGCATTTCCGTCGATGCATCAACTGCCACAAGTCGTGCAGACAGCTCATCAAACTCCGCAAGTACTGCTGCCGCCTTTTCTTTGTCCTTACCATCGACTTTCGTGAGGGTCGCTCGACGCTTCGCAATCGCGTCAAACTGCTTTGCGAAGGTTGAGGCTGCTCCAGTGGCTAAGATGGCGTCAACTGCGGCTCCGGGATACAACGCAGTCTGAGACAACTCGATGGCAACGAGGTCGTACAGCAGTTCGTCAGGCAAGAGGGAGTCAGTGAAAGCGAGACTGCGATCTGTTCGCGCCAGTTGAGTAAACTGTGCCACCTGCGACATTATTGTTCCTATGCCAAAGAGAGCAAGCGAGGATTCTTTATCTGGATCTTTCGGTATGTCTCCGAGAAGCTTGATGATTTCAGAGTCAACCCGTTGCAGAGCAGCTCTCTCTGACCAAAATGTCGGAACGGACGCCCGATCAGCGTCTGTCATAAGGACGACGGGGTTACCGTCGTTTTTTATTGCGTTTGCGATCTGCCGCGCGGCAGATCTGAACGCCTCCGCCGAGCGCGCCGTTACGTGAAATTTGTCTCGTTCAGCGCTCTCTATGGTTAGAGCGCCTGCGTTGCCGAAATCCTCAGAAAAGGCCGGGAACCGGTTTTTAAGAAGTGCGACCTGGGCTTTCATCAACGCATCTTGTGCCTCGATGAGGGCCTTCTTATTGTTGATGGCATCAACACTTGCTTGATTCGTACTCACTTGGTCGGCTGCGCTTGTCCCCAACGGTACCGAAAGCGCCAAAGTTATAACGAATATCCGGGATCCGTAAAGCGACGACCTAGTTCTCATGATTATCCATGCTACCCAAAAATTGACTTATCGCTATGCCAAGAAAACAATACGAAGGTTTCTCGTAGTGCCGAGTTGACAGACCCCAAATAAATTCTAAACGTGTAAGTGTGGTTGCGCAAGAAAGCGCATTGTCTTTTTTTACGAGCGTGCGCTTACGCCCGTCATCAAATTTTGCGATGCAGGCCTTGCACCTCAAAAGCACGGCAGGAAGCGGCGCACCAAGTTTTGAAGGGTTGAATATCTATAGAACTTGGCGCCGGGCGCGGCGGTTTGGAGTTGCTCCCATTCGGTGGACGGTTCTCCCTATACAAGGAAGACCGCTCGTCTCAAGCACCTTTATTCGAGAAGATTACGAGTATGCACCCGAGATATTGCGAGTCAGGAGGTCTGACAATGCCGCTTGACCCGCGATAGTGCGTAAATACTGTAATGGATATTCCCCGCCAAGCGCCGGCACGCGCTTGCTGAGCCATCGGCCGGTCCATCCGAACACATCAAAGCCAGTGGGGTCACCGCCCTGCTCGACCATGAGCTGAATCTGGCCGATCAATTTCTGCAGCCCGAGCACGCGCTCCCCTTGAGCAGGAGAAAGCACTTCGTCGTTCCTCGCTTTCCTGCGCGCTGTCGATGCCGGAACATCAAGCGCGTCCGACAAGGTAGCGAATGGCAAATCAAGCGCAACAGCCAGCTTCGCGATCGACGCCGCGGGCACACCACTTTGGACCGCAGCCAGGAATTCCGTGCAACTCGCGGCATGCAACGTTTTGAAGCGTTGGATATCTTCAGAACTCGGCGCCGGGTGCGGCGGTTTGCGAATCACCTTAAGTTCCTTGTCATTAAAAAGCCATCGAGGCCGCGTGCCCTCCCTCATCAGACACAAGGTACCCGAACAACGAAATCCGGCGAAGCGTTTCCGCTCAGACAATTCATGGATGTCCGCTGGACTGTATTCGGCCCTCGTTACAGCGAGGGTTTACGGCAACAC
>NZ_JANINH010000027.1:0-24893 GCF_024580155.1 Methyloversatilis sp. XJ19-13
GGCAACGGACAGGTCACCAAGGTGTATCTGCGCTTCCCAGGGCAATACTTTGATGAAGAGTCAGGGCTGCATTACAACTGGCATCGGTACTATGTGCCGAAGCCGGGGAGGTATTTGTCCAGTGATCCGATCGGGGTGGCGGGGGGCATCAACACCTATGGCTATGCCCTTGGCAACCCTGTCAGCCTTGTAGACCCGACAGGATTGGACGTTCTTGTTTGCTTCTATGCAGGTGGTGTTGGTCATGTTGGATTTGGAGACGGCAACCCAGGTAACGATGGATCAACTTCCGGGTTCTATCCAAAAACACGCGGAGTGTATGGTCCTGGCGAAGTCAGGTCGGATATAGGACATTCACAACATGAATGCACGACCCTGCCGGCTGAACCTAAGGAGGATGAATGCATGCAGTCTTGTCGGAGCGAGCGGCAGAGCAATCCTGGCACGTACAACATTTTCAATCGGCAGTGCACGTCCTACGTTCGCGACTGCTTGGCTCAATGTGGCCTGCCATCGGGGACGTTCGGACCGGGTCCTGAACCTTGGTATCGATCATTGCCAGGAGCGGTACCGTATCCCGATCAGCCTCAACTATGAATTACAGGGCGCGTAAGCACTCGGATGACTAACGGGAGATACCTGTGCGAATTGCAGTTTGCCTGCTGCTCTGCGGTCTGAGCCTTGCGAGTTGTGCTGCCCCAGTTGTTGTCGGCGGTGCATCACTCGAACTGCCGTCCGGGTGGAACGTTGTGAGAGAGTCGCCGAACAGCGTGTCCGCCAGTCCGAATCGTGATATGACGCCGCCGGTTCTGAGCGTCCAGATTTGCCAAAGGTCGCAGCCTGACTGTGCGACGCCATGCGAAGCCGAAAAGATTCGGCAGAATTTTTTCTTTTTTTCAGCAGGCCCGGGCAGGTTCTCGATGAAGGAGCCCTTGGAAGTCGGCGGCGTGACGGAATTCATCGCATCAGGCATTGCAGAAAGTGAGGCAGGTCCGATTGAAATTGCAGCGCATGTGCTCTGTTCCCGGCGGGGAATTGCATTTTTGGGCCTGATCAACAAACCGTTTGACACGACCATCGATCAACTACTTGAAAAGACAGCGAAAAGCGTTCTCTGGGAGTAGCGGGCGCTCTCGATGTCGGCGTCAAGTGATAACAATTGGGGGCACACGTCGAATTGCGTGCGGAAGCGTGCAAGCGCTGGCATGCCGCAGCACTGCTGGCGCGCACCACCCAGCAGACGCTGGACGTGTACTACGGCAACACAGCGGCCGCGAATTGCGCTTCGATGTCTGCCAACGGGGCGGCCGACGCCCCCGGTACCCTGACCAACAAGTGAGCGGGTGCCGCGTGAAGACCCCGAACGTCGTTGCCATCGCAAGCGTCATTGCAGCCCGCGCGCTCATCGCGCTCGCCCTTGGCGCTGCGTGCACGGGTACGTACGCCGACACTTACCAGTACGACGAACGGGGCGACTGAAGCGCCCTTGAATATTCGGGGACGTAGCGACATTTGCATGGGATACGGAGACCGGCTACAGCGGCCATCGTGACCACGCCTACGACCACAACGGCAACCGCACGACGGACGGCGCCACCGCACCGGGCACCCTGACCACGGCCACCTACACCGCGAACACGAACCGAGTGGCCACGATCAATGGTGCGACGGTAACGACGGATGCGGCGGGTCAGATCACGCACGACGGACTGAACAGCTACACGTGGGACGACGCCGGACGGCTGAAGACGGTGAGTCGGGGAGGCCAGCTCAGGGCAACGTACCACTACGACTACAAACACCGACGCACGAGAAAGGTGACGACGGCGGCAGCGCCCCAGGGCGCGCAGACGGTGGTGTATCACTACGACGACCGCGACCGGCTGATGGCCGAAACAACGGGGGCCGGCGTGCCGCTGCGCAGCTACGTCCGGGCCGACGACACCCTGCTCGCCATCGCCGAGCACATCCCGCAGGGCGGCGGCACCTACGAAATCCGGATGCTCTACCTCGAACTCGATCATCTGGGCACGCCCCGGCAGGCGCGGATAGATGGTGGCGCCATCGTGTGGCGCTGGGAGTCCGACGGTTACGGCACTTCACCGGCCAACGAGGACCCGGACGGCAACGGCCAGCCCACGACGGTCAATCTGAGATTCCCGGGGCAGTACTACGATGAGGAGTCGGGGCTGCACTACAACCGGCATCGGTACTATGTGCCCAGGCTGGGGAGGTATCTGTCCAGTGATCCCATCGGGATCGAGGGAGGGACGAACACCTTTGCATATGCAAACGCATCGCCGATCAGATACATCGATCCGAAGGGATTGGTGGTGGGGGTCGATGATGCAATCGTGATCGGAGGGACTATCGCTGTTGGCGCGTGTATTGCCACAAACTGCACCAAGCCGATTGGAGATGCAATGCAAAGCGTCGCTAATACGCTCAGCAACGGAATCAACACAATCAAGGAGTGGTGCGGCGATGATGGCGAGAGTGACGACCCGTGCGAGGCAAGGCGAAAGCTTGAAGAGGGGCTTTGCGAAGGTATCGCGATTCAGTGGGGGCGCGCTGGCGTGAGGACATGTAAGAAGTCGGCATTTGTCAGGTACAGCGAATGCCGCCGATTCGGACCGAACGGTGTGACGACACCGTTACACGGAGTAGACACACCTTTATGAGATTTCTATCTGACCACCTAATCGTACGTATGGATGATCAAGCAAAGGGCGTTTTGATTGAGCATCCAGACAAGAGCATGTTTCCGACTCCATTGGTGAACATTCGACGAGAAACTTACGAGTCCATGAGTTTCCAAGAAATGTGCTCGTTCTTGGGCTCCAGATTAGTACTGCTCATGCCCGAATTGCGCGAGCACTATAGGGATGAGATCGATGAAATGTCCCGCTCAGAAAATGGCGGACACAAACCGCGAAGCGCAAGTCAATAAGGCTACCCGAAGCGACCTAGCATCCATCGGAGACTTGGTCTCTGACTCAATGGGGACGTAACAACATTTCCTCGCCGACGACGGCCACCTACACTACGAACACGAACCGCACCGCAACAGACCAGCTCATTCGTCGGCGAACTCGCAATGCCCCGAGCCCAGTTCGACCGCCTGGGTCGCGGCGCGGCGCGCGGCGTCGAACATCGATTCGATGCCGATGTAGCGCGCATCAGCCAGTGCGATGCCGGCGGCTGCAGCGATCACCACCTCGCTGTCGCCCACGCGCAGCGTCGCGGTCAGTTCCTGCATCAGGCGCGCCGCGAGTTTCGATACCGCCGGAATCAGTTCGTTGGAGCCGGCCAGTTCGCGCGCGGCCTGACCGGCCCGGAAGTCGGTCAGCAGCACCGCGAACTGGTGCTTTTCCAGATAGCTGACTGCGGCGCCCGGATAGCTGACCGGACGGAAGCGGCGCGCCACCTCGGCCAGCACCTGTTCGGACACTTCCTGGCTGTACTGCGGCACCAGGTCTTCCATGCCGAACACATCGACCCACAGCAGTGCGAACGGGGCGCCGCCGACCTGGAACTGATGCAGCGTCCACGCCAGCAGCGCATCGAAGATGGGCCGGCTGGTCATGCCGGTGCGCGCTTCGAACCACATGCGGCGGCGGGCGCGTTCTTCGGCGCCGCGCCGCTCGCTCACGTCGGTGATGAAGCCTTCGATCACCAGCAGTTCGCCCTGCGACGAGAACACGCCGCGCCCCTGTTCCCACACCCACAGATAGACGCCGTTGACGTCGGCGATGCGGTAGGAAATCTGATACGGCTTGTGCTGCGCCAGATTGGCCTGCACCTGCGACCAGACGAATTCGCGGTCTTCCGGGTGAATCAGGCTGCCGAAGGCCACGCGGCGGTTGTCGACCAGCTCCCAGGGCTCGTAGCCGGTCAGGTCGACGCAGCCGTCGCTGACGAATTCCATGGTCCAGTCCGGATCGTTGCGGCCGCGATACACCATGCCCGGCACATTGGCGAGCAGCGTGTTCAGGTAGCGCCGGCTGGAACCCAGTTCCTCGCTGCGCCGCCGCCGTGTGACTTCGGTCAGCGTGCCGACAACGCCGGCCAGATCGCCATCGGGCAGGGTGCACGACTGAGCGCGCAGCATGACCCAGAACACATTGCCGCTGGCGGCCACCAGACGCACTTCGCTGACCAGTTGATCGAGCTGGCCGCTGGCCACCGACAGCAGCGACCTTTCAACACCGTCGCGCTCCTCCGGGTGCACGGCCGCGCTCAGCAGGCGCCCGCGGCTGTCGGCGACGCTGCGCCCGGTCAGCCGCTCCCAGGCGCGATTCAGATAGGCGATGCGGCCTTCGGTATCGGTCTTGAACAGCACCAGATCGATCTGGTCCAGCACCACTGGAATGTCATGTTCGCTGTCGTCGCGCGCTGGTGCGGCAGCGGCATCCTGGCTGAACTGGATCAGCAGGCTGCCCGGTACCGCGGGCAGTGGCGAAATGCTGGCGTGCAGCTTCACCGGCAGGCCGGTCGCGCTGACCATGCGCAACATGCTGTCGGCAGCCGTCGGCGTGCTGCCGGCGGCGATCGCGTACAGCGAAGCGAAGCGGGCATGATCGACCGGGTGCAGCAGATTGGTGAACGGCAGCCCGACCACTTCGTCGGCGCGGCCGCGGTAGTCGAGCAGCGCGAGAAAAGCCTGGTTGGCGAAACTGATGGTCGGTCCTTCTATCGTGACCGAGGGCGATGAAATGTTGTGGCACAGTTCACCCGCCCACTGCGTCTGTTGTGCAGTGGCATCGGGGCGCCGCCGGAGCGGCGCGTCGGACCATGTCTGTCGCCGCAACACCAGCACCAGCAGCAGTCCGCCCAGCCCGACCGCGGCAGGCAGGCCGTAGGCCGCGCTGCCGCCGTGCCAGGTACCGACCACGGCAGCAAACATCAGGGCGAGCGTCCATGCGGAAAACAGATACAGGGCCATCGTGATTCGCTTCCTTTCAGGCGCCGGCAGGCGCTACCCGCTGTATACCGGATTGACGGCCATGCTGGCCGGCTGTGCGCTGTGCGCGGCGCTGGCCTTCTGGGGCAGCATCGAAGTGGAGCGGCAGTTTTCGCAGGTATTCGGCCGCATGGTCGCACTGTGTGCCGCGCCGGCGGCGGCCGAAGGGGCGCTGTGCGACGTGGTGGCCGGCGTCGAGCGTGCGCTGCTCGAACGGGTGGCGGTCATGCTGCTGCTGCAGGGGCTGTGCGTGCTCGCCATCGTCGTCGGTTGCACATTGATCGCACATCGGGCGTATCGCCTGCTCGTCTGCCGCAGCGAGGCCGCACTGAGCCTGATGCCGGAAAGCAGCCGTGCGCGCGGGCGCGACGAGATCGAACGGCTGGTCGAAAGCCTGGCCGAACTGACCGCGCGCCAGGCCGGGCTGGAAGCGGAAGTGCGCTGGCGCCAGCAGGTCACGGCCGAACAGTTGCGGCGCAAGGCGCTTGAATTGCAGACCCTGCATCAGGTGGCGCGCACCTTCACCAACAGCGAAGTGTCGGCGTTCAGCCTGCTGGGCGGTCTTGCCCAGCTGGAATCGGCGCTCGGTGCGCGCACCGTCGCGCTCAGCCTGGGCATCGTCGCGCGGCAGGCCCTGGGTGCCGACGCCGTACTGGCAACCCACGGCGAGCCTGCCATCATGGGCCAGCTTGCAGACCAGACGGCAGCGCGCGAAATCACCGCGCGCGTGGTGCCGCCGGGCGCGAGCGGTCCGACCTGTTCGCTGGTGCTGCCGGTGTGCCGCGGCGATCTGGCGCTCGGCACGCTGGTGGCCGAATTCCCCGAGCACGCGCGGGTCGATGACCCGCAGGTCAAGCTGGCCGAAAGCTTCGCCCATCTGGCTGCGCTCGCGCTGTCCGGCGTCAGCCGCAGCCAGGAGGAAAGGCGGGTGGCGCTGATGGAAGAACGCACGGCGATCGCCGGCGAACTGCACGATTCGCTGGCGCAGTCGCTGGCCTACATGAAGATTCAGGTGGCCCGGCTGCAGCGCGGCCTCGACCGCGAAAAGCACCCGGCCGACGTGGCGCAGGCAGCGCGCGAACTGCGCGAGGGGCTGTCGGCCGCCTACCGCGAGGTGCGCGACCTGATCGCAGCCTTCCGTGTGCGCATGGGCCCGGGCGGCCTGCTGTCGTCGGTGCAGGCCACCGTCGATGAATTCGCGCAGCGCAGCGGTCTCGACATCAGTTTCGTGCACGATCTGGGCCGCTGCCAGCTCGGCGTGAACGAGGAGTTCCACGTCATGCAGGTAATCCGCGAAGCGGTGTCGAACACGGTGCGTCACGCACGGGCTTACCATGTGTGGGTCAGCATGCACTACGGCCCCGGACATCTGCTGACCGTGATCGTGGATGATGACGGCCGCGGCCTGACCAATCCCTATGCAGAAACGAACCATTACGGCCTGTCCATCATGCGCGAGCGCGCCAGCTCGCTCGGTGGCGAAGTGTCTGTGGTCCACCGGCCGGGCGGCGGCACCCGGGTGCAGCTGGCCTTCGCGCCGCAGAAGCTGCCGGCCGACATTCTTTCCGAAGTGACGACATGAGCATACGCATACTGCTGATCGACGATCATCCGCTGTTCCGCAAGGGCGTGGCCCAGCTGGTGCGTGCCGATGATGAACTCGAACTGGCCGGCGAAGCCAGCGACGGCACGACCGGCCTCGCGCTGGCCGCCGAAACCGATCCCGACCTGATCCTGATCGACCTCAACATGAAGTCGGTGAATGGCATCGAAACACTGCGCCGGCTCAAGGCATCCGGGGTCCGTGGCCGCTGCGTCATGCTGACCGTGTCCGACGATGAACGCGACGTGCTGGATGCGATGAAGGCCGGCGCCGACGGTTATCTGCTGAAGGACATGGAACCGGAGGAGCTGTGCCAGCGCATCAAGCAGTCGGTGGCCGGCACGATGGTGCTCGACGGCAGTGTCGCCGGCCTGCTCGCCCATGCGCTGAACGCGCCGCCAGTGGCAACCCACACCGATCTGACCGAACGCGAGCGCGAGATTCTCGGCCTGCTGTCGGACGGGCGCAGCAACAAGGAAATTGCGCGCGTGCTCGGCATTTCCGATGCGACGGTGAAGGTGCATATCAAGCATGTGCTCAGCAAGCTCAACATGAAAAGCCGCCTCGAGGCGGCCGTGTGGGCGCTGCAGAACCCGCAGTTCCGGCGGGTGGCCGCCCACGACTGAGGTGCGTGGCGTCGTCTCGCGCCGGCCGGACCCTGAAAGGAAAACCGGCAGACGACAGCCCATGGGCTGCCGCTGCCGGCTGTTCAGCACAACCGCTGGCGAGTACTCAATACACGGCCAGGCTGTGCGACACCACCACGACCACGACACCCGCTGCCAGCGTCACATACGGCAGCACCCCGGCGCGCTTGCCGCCTGACGGCAGCTGGTCGTTCAAGTGCATGTCCTCGATCATCGCATCCGGGAACTGTCCCTTGTCCTGCACGTAATGGCGATACAGGAATACCGGGATGATCAGCGATGCGAACACCAGACCGGCCGTCAGCGTGCCGGCGCCGTAAATGTCGGCACCCAGACCCATCAGCGCGAGATTGACGAACGCAAGTACCACGCCGATGCCGAGGATGATGTTCGGAGCCTTGAACGGACGCTCCCAGTCCGGGCGGTCGATGCGATGGATCCAGCCGGAATTCAGATTCAGGAAGTTGAAGATGATGTAGCCGACATTGGAGCAAGCCAACACGAACACGTAGTCCGACAGCATCAACAGGATGAGGTTGAAGCCGAGGTCGGTCCACATCGCCCGCGTCGGCGCGCCATGTTCGTTGACGTGCGACAGGTAGCGCGGCAGCCAGCCATCGACCGACGCCTGGTACAGCGTGCGCGACGAACCCGCCATCGACGTCATGATGGACAGCAGCACCGCCAGCACCAGCATGACCACCAGCACGTTCGCCACCACTTCGCCGCCGCCCACCATGTGCGACATCACGTTGGCCACACCCATGCCGCTGTACACGTCGGGCGCGAGCATGCCGCTGTAGACCGCCGGCGAGGACACCGTGCCATCCGCCTCGACCACCGGCGGCGTGACCACTTCGCCCAGCCCGAGGTGACCCTGGAAGGCCAGCGGCACCAGCGTGAACACGACGATGCACAGCAGACCGGAAAACAGGATTGCCTTGAAGGTGTCCTTCTTCGGGTCCTTGAACTCGCGGGTGTAACAGACCGCCGTCTCGAAGCCGTAGGTCGACCACGCTGCGATGAACAGGCCGCCGGCCATCAGCGTGACGCCCGCCATGTTCCATGATCCATCGACCACCAGGCCGTTTTCCCATGCGATGGGCACCATCGGCGAGAAGTGGGTCGAGGGCATGTCGCCGGACAGCAGTGGCACCAGCGCGATCAGCATCAGCGGGATCAGCGCCGTGATGCCGAGCACCATGGTCGTGCGCGCCGAGCGCAGGATGCCGCCGTGCTGGATGCCGAACACCGCCAGCAGCAGCACGACACCGACCAGGAAGGTCGCGTTGATGCGCAGCTCGAGGCCGGACTTGATGAATCCGAGATCGACCAGCGTCAGCTGCCAGGTATTGATTGCCGCGTCGGCCGGGAACAGCGCGCCCAGGATGTAGCCTGCTGCCAGCCCGGAGCCGATTGCCAGCACCGGCGACCAGGCGAACCAGTTGCACCACACCGAGACCGGCGCAATGATCTTGCTGTAACGCACCCACGCCACCGCACCGTACACCGACGCGCCACCCGACTTGTGCGGGAACAGGCCGGCGATCTCGGCGTAGGTGAAGGCCTGGATGAAGCCGAAGCCGATCGACAGCGCCCATACCATCCACGACGGTTTGCCCACCGTAGCCGCGATGGCACCGATGGAAAACAGCACCAGCGCCGGCACACCGCTGGCTACCCAGAACGCACCGGTCCAGTCGATCTTCCGGTGCAGTGAAGCACTTTCGGCACGGCTGGCCGATCGTACCGGCGCCCCTCCGATCACATCTGCATTGCTGCTCATGTCATATCCCCTTTAGCGAAAAGGGCCGCATCGCGGCAGCCCTTCGGTCATCAGAACGTGCGCTTGACGTACAGCAGCCACTTGCTGTCGCCGGTGTCCTTGCAGCGCGTTGCCGCGCCGCCGACGTTGTCGCAGATGGTGTAGAAGTTCTTGTCGGCATTGGTGTCGACATAGGCCACGGCTGCCTGCCAGCCCCCGTCGAAGTTCTTCGTGATGCCGACCTTCCAGTCGGTGAAGTCGTAGTCGTCGTAATTCTTCACCTTCTGGTGACCGACGTGCAGGTTGGCGATCCAGCCCGGCAGGAACTCGTAGTTCGCGTTCGCTTCCAGATAGTCGGAGCCGTCCGAATCGGCGCCGAATGCCTTCGTGCTGAAGCCGAAGTAGTCGGTGACGGCGTAGGAGTATTTCAGCTGGATGAACTTCCAGGTCACCGCGGCATTCAGTTCCAGCGTGTTCAGGCTTTCACCGGACGGATCGTACTTGCCGCCCGGGAAGATGAACTGCAGGAAGCCGACATCGAACAGGAAGTCGCCCACCGTCTTCGCATAGCCGCCATAGACGTCGATCTCGCCGGTGGCGTTCGACAGTGCCAGGTCGCTGACATTGGTCCCCCACACACCGAGGTAGAGCCCGCTCTCGTGTGCGAGATCGAAGCCGCCCTGCACGGCCGGCTTTTCCTGCGTATAGCTGATGCCGCGGAAGATGTACTGCGAGAACACGCCCACGTTGGCGCTGATCGTGTACGACGGCGCCGGCGCTTCTTCCGCCTGTGCGGCGAGCGGTGCGACGAGCAGGCCCAGCAGCAGCGCGCTCAGGGTCTTGTGACGAAAACGTTCATGCATGGTGCTCTCCTGTGATCCACGGTTGTCGGGCGATCTGTACGACGGATGACGGGCCCAGCGCCGTCCGCCTGTTCTGCGTCACGGCAGCCGGCCGGGAAGCCGGTTGCCATGCGTTGATGCTCGGGAATGAGGGTGCTGCGGGGTGACGCACCGGCCGCGCCAGTGCGCCCGGAGGTCTTGATGTGGGACCGATTATTGAAACGTCGCTGCCGTGCGAACAATTCTCACAAGGGATTACCCACTAATGGGTAAGGCGCGGATGACGGTCGAAAGCCGCCAACCGCCCGCGTCGATCAGGCGAACGCGCGTGTCTCATGACCGGAATCGGGAGCACGGCCCGCTCCCACAAAAAGGCCGCGACGTAGCTGTGGGAGCGACCGCCTGGTCGCGATCGTGCAGCGATGGTCGCTGATCAAAGTGCATATCGCGGCGAGGCCGCCGCTCCCACAGGGACAGACCGGCGCCTACCCCCTAATGGGTAACTCCTCTTGAGAATTGTCCGCACCGGTCGCGCTTCGCATCATTCGCGGCACCTGACATACGGCGCGAAGCCGGACGTCCGGCGGGCGACCCGGCGCATGCGGCGCCGTCGCAGCCGTATCCCGAACGGAACTGACAAGAGGAATCCACAGCATGAAAAAGCGTGTTGCCATCATCGGTGCCGGCCCGAGCGGCCTGGCCCAGCTGCGAGCCTTCCAGTCTGCGGCGGCCCAGGGCGCGGACATTCCCGAAATGGTGTGTTTCGAGAAGCAGTCGGACTGGGGTGGCATGTGGAACTACACCTGGCGCACCGGGCTGGACGAGCACGGCGAGCCGGTGCACGGCAGCATGTACCGCTACCTGTGGTCGAACGGCCCGAAGGAATGCCTGGAGTTCGCCGACTACACCTTCGACGAACACTTCGGCCGCCCGATGGGTTCCTACCCGCCGCGCGAAGTGCTGTGGGACTACATCAAGGGCCGCGTCGAGAAGGCCGGCGTGCGCAAGCACATCCGCTTCAACACGGCGGTGCGCAACGTGACCTGGGACGACGCCACGCAGCTGTTCACGGTCACCGCGCACAACTACGAGCAGGACCTCACCTACTCGGAAACCTTCGACTTCGTGGTGGTCGCGAGCGGCCACTTCTCCACCCCCAACGTGCCGTATTTTCCGGGTTTCGAAACCTTCGGCGGTCGCGTGCTGCATGCACACGACTTCCGCGACGCACTCGAATTCAAGGGCAAGGACGTGCTCATCATCGGCGCCAGCTACTCGGCGGAAGACATCGGCTCGCAGTGCTACAAGTACGGCGCGCGCTCGATCACCAGCTGTTACCGCACCAACCCGATGGGCTACAAGTGGCCCGACAACTGGGACGAAAAGCCGCAGCTGCTGCGCGTCGATGGCAACACGGCTTTCTTCGCCGACGGCAGCAGCAAGCATATCGATGCGGTCATCCTGTGCACCGGTTACAAGCACCACTTCCCCTTCCTGCCGGAAGAGCTGCGCCTGAAGACCGACAACCGCCTGTGGCCGCTGAACCTCTACAAGGGCGTGTTCTGGGAAGAGAACCCGGCACTGATCTATCTCGGCATGCAGGACCAGTGGTACAGCTTCAACATGTTCGACGCCCAGGCCTGGTACGCACGCGACGTCATCCTCGGCCGCATCCCTCTGCCGTCGCCGGAAGCCATGCACGCCGAAGACATGGCCTGGCGCGAAGAGGAACTGACGCTCGAAACGGCGCAGGAAATGTTCGAATTCCAGGGCAAGTACATCGGCCAGCTGATCGAGGCGACCGACTATCCGAGCTTCGACATCGCGGCGGTCAACAAGACCTTCCTCGAGTGGAAGAACGACAAGTACGAGGACATCATGGGCTACCGGAACAAGTGCTACGCTTCCCTGATGACCGGCACCATGGCGACGCCGCATCACACGTCATGGCTTGACGCGCTCGACGATTCGCTCGAGGCCTACCTGAACGAACCGGCCGACCAGGAACACGCCTGACCTGCTGCAGCGTGCGGGCGGCACCAACGCAGATGAGCCCGCATCCGATGAACCCCGTTGCGGTCCGTCGCGCCCCTGCGGCACGGCGCCGGACTGCGGGTGACCGCATCTGATGAACACGATAGTCGAACCTTCTTTCAACCCGTCGATCGCCGCCCGTCCGCGCCCGGCGCATGTCCGCCATGTCGCGCCCGGCGGTGCCACGGTCGCGTTCGATCTGGCAGTCGGCGACCGGGTCACGCTGATCGATCCCGAAGGCTTGCAGCCCGGTGACTTCTACCTTGCCGGGCCGGCCGGCCTCGCGGCCGCCATGCTGCCGGGCGTGGCACTCGACGCGGTCGATGCCGCCGGCACACCGGCCGCTGCGCTGATGCATGGCGCGCCCGCCGGCTGGCGTCTGCTGCGCGCCCGCCTGTTCGGGGCGGACAGCCTGTCCGGCGCCCGGTGCGACTTCACCGCACCGGGCGCCGTGCGCTGCCTGCTGCACGCGCCGGGCACCGACATGGCACCCGACGCGCAGGACGCGCCGACCGAACTGATCGCCGACATCCTCCGCGCCGAGCCGCTGAGCGGTCAGGCGCCACCGCCGCTGGCCGAACCGGTGCTCGACCTGCGGGTTGCGGCCGGTACGGCGCACGCCTACCGCGTGAAGGCCGGCGACTACATCCAGGTGATCGACGTCGATGGCCGCCAGTGCTCCGATTTTCTCGCCTTCGACGCGGCGGCGCTGGCGCGCGGTCAGGAATACGACCTCGACCCGACCACCACGCGCACGCTGACCGGCACCGCCAATCCCGGTCCGGGCCTGCTGTCGAAGTACTACGACGAGCGCCAGGTGGCACTGGTCGAAGTGGTGCGCGATACGGTCGGCCGGCACGACACCTTCATGCTCGCCTGCAGCGCCAAGTACTACGACGACATGGGCTACCCCGGTCACATCAACTGCAGCGACAACTTCAACAACGCGCTCGAACCGCTGGGCGTGGCGCGCCGGGCCGGCTGGCCGGCGATCAACTTCTTCTACAACACCATCGTCAATCACGACGACAGCATCGGTCTCGACGAGCCGTGGTCGCGTGCCGGCGATTACGTGCTGATGCGCGCACTGACCGATCTGGTCTGCGCCTCGTCGTCCTGCCCCGATGACATCGATCCGGCCAATGGCTGGTATCCGACCGACATCCATGTGCGGGTGTATGACGCCTCGAACAACTTTTCCAAAGGGATCGCACACCGCATGACGCCCGACGCCACCCCCAGACTGACGCGCGAATCCGGCTTCCACGCCCGCACCGCCGCGCTCACCCGCAACATGGTCGAGTACCGCGGCTTCTGGCTGCAGACTTCGTTCGCCGCCAACGGCCCGATCGACGAGTACTGGGCCTGCCGCGAGCGCGCCGCGATGATCGATCTGTCGGCGCTGCGCAAGTTCGAAATCACCGGCCCGGACGCCGAAGCGCTGCTGCAGCGGGCCACCACGCGCAACATCCGCAAGCTGGCGGTCGGCCAGATCGTCTATGCCGCGCTGTGCCATGAGCACGGCGGCATGATCGACGACTGCACCGTGTTCCGCCTGGCGCAGAACAACTTCCGCCTGGTGTGCGGCGACGACTGGTGCGGCGTGTGGCTGCGCGAGCTGGCGGCGCAGCACGGCCTGCGCGCCTGGGTGCGTTCATCCACCGACCAGTTGCACAACCTGTCGGTGCAGGGGCCGAAGTCGCGCGACATCCTGCGCGACATCGTGGTCACGCCGCCGACCCACGCTTCGATGGACGAATTGAAGTGGTTCCGCTTCTCGGTCGGCAAGATCGACGGTTGCCCGGTCGTCGTGTCGCGCACCGGCTACACCGGCGAACTGGGTTATGAGGTGTGGTGCCATCCGAAGCATGCCGTGCAGGTGTGGGACGCGGTGGCCCGCGCCGGCGAGCCCCACGGCATCGCGCCGATGGGTCTGGCTGCGCTCGACATGCTGCGCATCGAAGCCGGGCTGATGTTCGCCGAGTACGACTTCTGCGACCAGACCGATCCGTTCGAAGCCGGCATCGGCTTCGCCGTGGCGGCCGACAAGGAAGACGACTACGTCGGCAAGGCCGCGCTCGAGCGCCGCAAGGCCCACCCTGCGCGCGTCATGGTCGGGCTGGACATCGAAGGCAGCGAGCTGGTGGCGCACGGCGACCCGATCTACAGCGGTCGCGCACAGATCGGCCAGATCACCAGCACGACCCGTTCGCCGATACTGGGCAAAACGATCGCGCTGGCACGGCTCGACGTGTCGGCCGTCGAACCGGGCGCCACGGTCGAGATCGGCAAGCTCGACGGCCACCAGAAACGCATCCAGGCGAAGCAGGTACGTTTCTCGCACTACGACCCGGAGAAGGCGCGCGTCCGGGCCTGACAGCCCGGCCAGCCCGGGGGCGGAGCGGAACGCCCGCCGGGCGGCTCAGGTGTGCGTGCACCCGATGGACAGCCGCGTGCAGAACGGGGATGCCGGCCTGGCCGCATCCCCGTTCTCATTCCGGCCCCGGCCCCTCGCCTTGCTAGAATCCGGGCCAGCGCCATTCCGGCTTCGCAGCCGGCTCATGCCCTTTCCCACCTCTTCCCCCTTCCGCCCGCCATGGACCTTTTCGACGACGCGCGCAATCTGCCGATCCAGATAGAAGCGCGCGCGAGCGCACCGCTGAGCAAGGAACAGAAGTCCTTCAACAGCCTGATCCGCAAGATCGAAGCGCGCCGCGCCGAACTGGCCGAATGGCAGGCCACCCGGCCGCTCGTTGCGCAGACCTATACCCGTGACCTGCTGCCGTTGCAGGAACAATGCACCGAACTGCAGGGCCGGCTTGCAATGGCCTACGACGCGGCCTGCGAACGCAAGGGCGTGACCAAGGGTGAGCGCAAGAAGCTCGCTGCGCTCATCGTGGAACTGACCGAGGCGGTGCTCGAATTCCGGGCGGACGACGCCCTCAAGCAGCTGTTCGCGAAATACACGCAGGCGGACTTCGACGAACAGGAAGCCGAACGCCAGGGCGACATGAAGGCCATGCTGGAAGAGGTGTTGGGCATGGAACTTGGCGACGACGTCGACATGACGTCGCGGGAGGACATCCTGAAGCAACTGGAAGCACAGTTCCATGCGCAAAGGGAGGCGCAGCAGGCCGCCGCATCGACGCGCCGCAAGAGCCGGCGCGAAGAGGAACGCGAAGCGAAGCTGGAAGCGGAACAGAAGCAGTTGAGCCAGTCGATCCGCGAGGTGTTCCGCAAGCTCGCCAGCGCCCTGCACCCCGACCGCGAACCCGACCCCGCCGAGCGTACGCGCAAGACCGCGCTGATGCAGCGCGCCAATACCGCCTACGAGAACGGCAACCTGCTGCAGCTGCTCGAACTGCAACTCGAACTGGAACATATCGACCAGGCCCATCTGGCCTCCATCGCTCCCGAACGCCTCAAGCACTACATCAAGATACTCAAGGGGCAACTGGCCGATCTGGACACGGAAATCGAATCCATCGAACACGGCATCATCATCGACTTCGGTCTGCCGCCTTTCGCGGCCATCCGTCCGAAAGACCTTCAGGTCATGCTGGCGCAGGACATCCGCACCTGTAACGACCAGATCGTTGCATTGCAGCAGCAAATTGAAGTCGCCACCGACCCGAAGGAACTGAAGGCCTGGCTGAAGACTCTCCGCATGCATCGCCGGGCCTATCCGGACTTCGACACGCCGTTCTGACCAGCCAGTTCGCGCCGCCACGCCCTCGCCCTCACCCGGCGCTTCGCGCCACCCTCTCCCGCTGATGCGGGAGAGGGGAGAAAGACCCCGCGGCCGCGGCCCACGCCCGCCAAAACGGCCGGGGGGGGGGGGGGGGCCCGGGGGGGTGTGACCCCCCCCCCCCCCCCGGCCGTTTTGGCGGGCGTGGGCCGCGGCCGCGGGGTCTTTCTCCCCTCTCCCGCATCAGCGGGAGAGGGGCCGGGGGTGAGGGCCGGCCGATCTGCGACCGGCACCGTATGGCTAGCGGCGCGTGCGTGCTCGCGATGGCAGCCTGCGCCGAAGTCCACGCCATACCGGCGCCGCACCGCAAGCACAGCCCAAGCGCCCTCACCCGGCGCTTCGCGCCACCCTCTTCCGCTGATGCGGGCGAGGGGGGAAGGACCCCGCGACCGCTCCCCTCTCCCACATCAGTGGGAGAGGGGGCGGGGGTGAGGGCCGGCCGCCGCCGTCCAATCAAACTGCCCTGCCGCGAAAAGCCTGGCTACCTCCAAGTAGGTAACTCCTCGTGAGAATTGTCCCGCACCCACCCGGACAACAGAATCAGTCCCGGATCGACCGCGTTGCGCGGCGACATGTCAGACAGGGAGACACCGGGAAATGCAGAGGAATTCGATTCTGAACGAGCGGCACCGCCAGCTCGGCTCCAAGCTCGACGGCGACACGTGGAACTTCATGCCCATCCCTTGGAGTTACAGCAGCTGTCCGCACGATGAAGTGGTCGCCACGCGCACGCGCGCCGGGCTGTACGACGTGTCGGCGCTGAACATCGTCAACGTGACCGGGCCGGACGCCGAAGCCGTCATCGACCGCATGGTCACCATCGACGTCACGAAGCTGAAGCCGGGCACGGCGCGTCTCGGCGGCGAAGTGAACGAAGCCGGCGCGCTGGTCGACGACATCATGATCATCCGCGACGCCGCCGACCGGTTCCGCATTTCGCACGGCAGCGGCGCCACGCCGAAGACGCTGGCCGCACTGGCTGCCGGCAGGAGTGTGACCATCACCTCCGATCAGGACGTGCACATCCTGTCGCTGCAGGGGCCGGTTTCGCTCGACGTGCTGAAGGCGCACACGCCGGCCGACCTGGCTGCGCTGCCCTATTTCAACCACGTCGAAACCACACTGTTCGGCAAGAAGGTGACGCTGGGCCGTGGCGGCTACTCCGGCGAGCGCGGCTACGAGGTGTACTGCAGTGCGGCCGATGCCGTGTTCCTGTGGGACACGATTCTCGAAGCGGGCAAGCCGCAGGGCGTCATCCCGTGTTCGTGGACCGCGCTCGATCTGACGCGCGTCGAAGGCGCGCTGCTGTTCTTCCCGTTCGAAATGCCGGAAGGCGACACCACGCCGTGGGAAGTGAACATGGACTGGGCGGTCGACCTCGACAAGGCGGGCGACTACATCGGCAAGGCCGCGGTGCTGCACCTGAAGGGGCGCGAGCGCGTCAAGCAGGCCGGCATGACGGTGCTGCACCACGCAGCGGTCGAAGCGGGTGCGAAGGTCTATGACGGCGACACCGAAGTCGGCGTGGTCACGTCGGCCTCTTACAGCCGCCTGCTGATGCAGTCGCTGGCCATGGTGCACCTGACGCCGGCGAAGTCGTCGATCGGCACCCGTCTGACGATCCGCAGCGAGGCCGGCAATCTGGCGGCGCTGGTGGTGCCGACGCCGTTCTACGACCCGCTGCGCCAGCGTACCCATCCCGACAAGAAGCGCTGATCACGCATCGATGCCGACCCGCTGCGCCCAGACGCGCGGCGGGTCGGCGAGCTCTCTCCCCTTGCCACGAGACGCCGCATGTCCACCCCTGCCATCAAAAGCCAGCCGGTCTACACCGCGCTCGAATGGGACCGCGCCGGCACCCATCACGTGCTGTTCGCCGCAGCCGATGAATCGGCGCTGGCGCGCCGACTGTGGGCGCAACCGCCCACCGGCCCGATCACGCTCATCCTCCAGCACGCTGGCGGCGAGCCGATGACCGGCTGGCTGGCCGATCGCCCAGCCAGCGTGCACACGATCGCCGCCACCACGCTCGACCTCGCGTTGAAAGCGCTGGGCGATACGCTGCGCGCCGCCCAGATGGGTACCCGGCTGTATCTGGTCGGACCGGAAGACGCCATCTGGCAGGCGGCGCGCCTGGCTGACGGCTTCGGCATGAGCCGCGACGAAATGCGCCTGATGCAGGCGGGCACGCGAGCCCGGCCGGTGTTCTGCGTGCATTGCCGCACCGTCACGCGCGGCGTGCACACCCATATCGCGCCGTGCAGCGGCTGTGGGCGTGCGCTGTTCGTACGCGACCATTTTTCGCGTCGTCTGGGTGCCTACATGGGCTTCCAGATCGACGCCGAGGCGCCGGGCGACATCCCGGCCGCGGAGGTGATCTACCCATGAGCCATGCATCGCTGAACGTCGAAATCGGTCGCATCCGCGACCTGGCGCCCGGCATCCGGGAGTTCAGTCTGCGGCGCAGCGACGGCGCCGATTTCCCGGTGTTTTCCGGCGGCAGTCATACCGTGCTGTCGCTGCCGCTGGGCGATCGCCTGCACCGCAACCCGTATTCGCTGCTGGGCGACCCGTCGGTGCGTGACACCTGGCGCATCGCGGTGCGCCTGCAGGAGGCGTCGCGCGGCGGCTCGCGCTGGCTGCACGAAGCGGCGCGCGAAGGCATGCGTCTCGACATCTCGGCACCGGTCAATCTGTTCGCGCTGAACCGCACCGGTCGGCGCCACATCCTGGTCGCCGGCGGCATCGGCATCACGCCGATACTTTCGCAGGCGCGCGAACTGGCGCGCCTGGGCACCGATTTCGAAGTGCATTACGCCTACCGCGCGCCGGAGTTCGGCGTGTTCGCCGACGAACTCGAAACGCTGGCGCCCGGCCGCATCCACCACTACGTGCAGTCGCGCCGCGAGCAGATCGAATTCGGCTCGCTGCTGGCCGGCCGCCCGCTCGGCACCCACTTCTATATCTGCGGCCCGGCCGGCATGGTGGCGGCCAGCCTGAATGCCGGCAAGTCGCTGGGCTGGCCCGACAGCCATCTGCACAGCGAACAGTTCCTCGCGCCAAGCGGCGGCGAGCCCTTCGACGTGAAGCTCGCGCTCAGCGGCCACAGTTTCAGCGTTCCGAGCGACCTGTCGCTGCTCGAAGCCATCGAACAGCAGGGCGTCGACGCGCCCTACCTGTGTCGCGGCGGCGCCTGCGGCCAGTGCGAACTGGAGGTGCTCGGTGCCGACGGCGAGCTGATCCATCACGACCTGTACCTGAGCGCCGACGAGCGCGCGTCGGGCACGAAAATCATGCCCTGCGTGTCGCGCCTGAAGAGCGGCTGCCTGACCCTGAACCTGTGAGGACGACGACATGACCATAGCCTTCAAGCCGGACGAAACCTTCCGCGACGACTACACCTATCGCAACTCGCCGGCCGCCATCCGCCGCTTCCCCTTTCCCTTCCATCAGGACCAGTACATGTACTCGGTCAACATGGAACCGCACGCCGGCGGGCCCGCCGGCTCGGTGTACGAGCACGCGTTCGACATCGACGAGCACTACATCGCCGAAATGCGCGACCGCGCGATCACGCTGGAGCGCGACCCCGGCCGCTGCGTGTCGCTGCCGCACATGATGGACGCCGAGTGGGACACGCTCGAACTGCTGATGGAATCGATGGCGCGCGACTACCCCGATCTGTTCGTGCTGAACAAGGACGGCGATCGCTGGCACTGGGTGAACAAACCGCTGGGCATCGACCAGTCCTTCACCTTCGGCGACGCCGCCACCTTGCCGTGCCCGCCGTTCGAATACATCACGCGCCAGACCCAGGGCGATTTCGTCATCATGGATCAGCGCGACGACGACCTGTTCGCCGACGCCGGCATGATCACCTCGCAGGCCGACTGGTCGCTCACCTTCGACGTCGGCATGAGCTTCATGGAATGGCACGGCCCGGTGCCGCTGGCGCACGAGCTGGGCGTGTTCGAGCGCGCACTCAAATACCTGCTGATGCTGCAGCAGGGCCGCCCGGTGCGCCGCCTGAACTGGACCATGACGATCAACCCGCGCCTCGATACCGCGCCAGAAACCTATCCCGAATGGGGTCAGGACCGCGCCAGCGTCACGCCGGACAATGTCGGCGCCAAGGTGCATCTGCGGGTGGAACTGCAGACCCTGTTCCGGCTGCCGCGCAGCAACGGCATGCTGTTTTCGATCCGCGGCTACCTCGCCAGCATGGAAGAACTGGCCACCTACCCGCGCTGGGCCAGGCGCCTCAACCGCGTGCTCGGCTCGCTGCCGAACGAACTGGCCGAATACAAAGGCCTGGTGCGCTACCGCCAGACCACCCTCGACTGGTTGGCCCGCCACGACGACGGCGCCCCGCTCGCGGTGGGGACGCAGCCGGAGTAGCGGCGGCTGCCGGACTCACCGCGCCGGTAGCTCGCCGGTCGACGGATTCTGCCCTGCCGATCACTGCGGCACGGCCGGTTGGCGGACCGGATTGCTGTCATTCAGATGTCACGTCCGTGTAGCCAATGCGGGTGACACTTGTACGCACTCATTATGCGTACGGGTTCGAGATGAATTCGGGAAGATATCCCTGCGTGCTGATGGCACTGGCCCTGGCGGCGCCCCTGCCGGTGGCGGCGGGGCTTTACGACGGCCCGGTCGATCCGACGTCGCTGGCGGCCGCATATGAGGGTTGGCGCAAGCTCAAGGACGAGGTGCACCTCATCGACCCCATTTACGGGGCAGGCGGGACCTTGGTGGACAACTGCTGTCTGCCTGCCTTTGATTGCGACCGGCCCGACTTCGAGGCGTGGACTGGCCACTTGTGGACCGCCTTCAGCGATGCCGATCTGGGTGCACCCGGTGCAACGCTCTACCTGGGTTCGGAGCGGCTGGTCATCGGTGCCAGTTTCGACACCTTCCGCGATGTCGTCATCGGTTACACCACTTCGCAGTACGGCGCCGATTACGCCTTCCTTCCGATAGTCAATCCTGATGGCACGCCGATGCCGGTGCCAGCGCCCGCGCCCCTCACGCCTCGTCCGGCCGGGCCAGCCTGGATCGATACGCAGGGCAACACCTTCGGCATCCACGGCCAGCTCACGGCTCACCAGACGCTTTACAAGCAGGGTGCGGGCACGCTGCGCCTGACGCACGCCGACAACGTCTGGCACGCGGCACCGGTGGTGAGTTTCGGCGTGTTGGCAGCAACTGCTGCCAGTCTGCGCACCGATGTGACCGTGCGTTCGGGCGGGAGGCTGGTGTTCGAACAGTCGGACGCCGACCGCTTCGATCACGTCATGTCGGGCGCCGGCACGGTGGTCAAGGCCGGCAGCGGCGAACTGCTGCTGAACCGTGCGCAGACCTTCAGCGGCGAGTTGCACGTGGCGGAAGGCCGACTGAAGCTTGCGGCCGGTGCCACGCCCGGTCAGCGTCCGCGCATCCTGGTCGACCTGGATGCCACGCTGGACCTTGCTGCTCGGACGACGACGACCGAAGCGGCCAGTCTGTCGGGTGCCGGCGATGTGCTGCTGGGCAGCGGCGCATTGCTGATCAGCGGACTGTCACCTGCGGGCGACACCTTCGCCGGTCGGCTGTCCGGCGCCGGCATGCTTGAGGTGGGCAGCAATGCGCGCATTGAGCTGACCGGGCACAACACGCAGGTCGGCGGCACCCTGGTGCGCGGCACACTGATCGCCGGCCGCGATGCCAGTCTGGGCGCGGCCGGGCAGGCCTTGCGTCTCGATGGCGGTCGGCTGCAGTTGTCGTCGGCGCTTGAACTGGCGCGTGCGCTGCACAGCATCGGCGACAGCACCGTCGATCTCGGCGATCACCGGCTCACCCTCGCCGACAGCCTGTCCGGCGATGGCACGCTCAGGAAGTCGGGCAGCGGGGAACTCGTGCTGACGCAGGCTGGCCGCTTCACCGGAACGGTGGATGTGCGCGCCGGCACGCTGTCGCTGCAGGGGCGCGGCAGCACCGGCGACGCAAGTCATATCGATCTGGCGAGCGACGCGGTATTCGATCTCAGCGCGGCGGATGGCGCGCGCACGCTGGCCGGTCTGTCGAACCTTGGAGGCGGCGCCACAGTCAAGTTGGGTGACAACGTGCTGCGCGTCCATCAATCTGGGGGCGGCCGGGTTTTCGGCGGTCGTATCGAAGGCACCGGTGCGTTCGAGAAGGATGGCAGCGGCACACTGGTCGTCGGTGACGCGGCCTGGACGGGCACCACGCGCGTCCTTGCAGGCGAATTGTCGGTCAGCCCCGGGCTCGCCAGCCAGCGCGTGGAGAACGAGGGCGTGCTGCGCATGACAAGCGCCGACACCGCTGCGTGGTCGGGCGAGTTGTCGGGCGCAGGCCGCTTCGTGAAATCCGGTGAAGGGCTGCTGTGGTTGCGCGGTGCCAACACGCAGGCGTTTGTCGAGGTTCAGCAAGGCGTGCTGGTCGGTCGCAGCAGCACGCTCGGCCGCGACATCGACGTGGCCCACGGTGCCGGCGTGGGATTCTTCATCGACGAAGACGACACGCACGACGGCCTGGTCCGCGGTGCGGGCGTGTTGTACAGCTACGGCAGCGGCGCGCTGACGTTGGCCGGCACCTACGCGCACAGCGGCGGCACCGCCATCAGCAACACCTTGCGCATCGACAGCGATGCCCGGCTGGGTGATGCACGCGGCGGACTGCTGATCGCCGGGGGCACGCTGCAGGCGCTCGACGACCTCACACTGCGCCGGCATATCGCGCTCGGCGCCGACGGCGGCACGCTCGACAGCAACGGCTTCGACATCACGCTGATCGGCCGCATCGACGGGCCGGGAGGCTTGACGAAGGCGGGCAACGGCCGGCTGACCTTGCTGGGCGATTACAACTACGCCGGTCACACCGTGGTCGCCGCCGGTGAACTGGTATTCGGCGGTGCGCTCGAGGGCAGCTTCGAAGTGCTGGCCGGCGCACGGCTGGTCGCCTCCGGCTTTCTCGGTGGCAGCATCAGGGTCGATGAAGGCGCCAGCCTTGTGCTGACTGGCGACGCGGTCACTATATCGGGGCTGGTCGATCTCGGTGGCTTTCTCACTTTCGATCTTGCGCGCGGCGTGCGCAGCGAAGCACTGCTCGCCGCCGGCACGCTGATGATTTCGCAGGCGGTCGAACTTTCACTGACCGGCTTCGACTTTGACCATGACCCCGCACACCGCGCGCAACGCATCGAGTTGGCCCGGGCCCACGACATCGTGTTCGCCGAAGCCGGCCGGCTCGCACTGTCCGGTGACCTGACGCAGGCGGGTTACCGACTTGAGGTATCGAACGGCACGCTGGCCCTGATTGCGGCGCCTGTGCCTGAACCTTCGACGATTGTTTTGTTGCTGGCGGGGTTATGGGTTGTTGTGTACNCGCTGGCCCTGATTGCGGCGCCTGTGCCTGAACCTTCGACGATTGTTTTGTTGCTGGCGGGGTTATGGGTTGTTGTGTACCGGATTCGAAACATTGAGCCTCGAGGATTTCAAGACCAAGTGTTGAATGCTTCATGGAAATGATTGACGTGGAAAACAATCGATCCGGTTCAGTCGTGGTTCATTTAAGGGTAGGTCAAGCACGTATAAAGATGCTTGCCGCTATTGCTGTCGGACTCCATTCGGTTAGCGTTTACGCGTATGACGTGTGGCTTGTCAAATGGCCGGGCGTTGCAACCCAGGCAAAGACGCTTTACGGCTCGCCAGAGGCGGCTTGTCAAGACCAGATAATTGTGGATCATGCTGGTCCGATTTGGTCTGTCTTCGTAAGGGCTCAGGAGGATCCTTTTTCCACTGTCCTTCCTAACCAAGCCTGCTATTACTCCACACAAGGTGGTGGGCTCTGGCACATGGGAACTGTCGGACCGCCGCTCTGCATGTCGACGGAGCTATTTAACTATTCGACCGGCTTGTGCGTTCCGCGGGCATCGGAGGCAGCATCAAGCTCGAAGAAGTCAGGTGTCTCTTGTCCGTCTCTTAGCAATCCAGTTGCCCTGGGCAGCGGCAACAAGTTCCTCCTCCAGCAGGACATTCAGTCCGGACCGATTGATTTCTCCCGGACGTACAACAGCCTGAGTACGCGAACGGGCTACACGGAATTGATCACGGGCAGTCCGAGTGGCGTCATGCCGCTCGGTGCTGGCTGGACATTCGATTACCAGCAGCAGATCCGGCTGCCCTCGGGTTCAACCACGACCGCATGGTCGATTCGTGCAGGGGGGGCGAGTGCTGACGTTTCAGCTCTCCGGCTCGACGTGGAATCCTGAAGCGGACATCAGCGACCGCCTGGTAGAGCTCAAGAACGCCTCAGGCGTTCGCACGGGTTGGCGCTACTGGGACGCGGCAGAGGAGCGCGCCGAGACCTTCGACGCGTTGGGCAAGCTTGAGTCGGTGCGCGAGCGCGATGGCACCGTGCGCACGGTGACCTACAGTGATGGGACGAATGGCAGCGTGTCGGGCGACGGCGGCTTTGCGCTGGATGCGTCCGGCAACCCGACGACGACGGTGCTGCCTGCCGGTCGTCTTCTGCGGGTACAGGACACCCAGGGCCAGAAGCTCACGTTCGGCCACGATGTGAGTGGCCGCATCGTCAAGGTCACGAATTCGGCCGCTCAGTCGGTGCGCTACGGCTATGACGGGGCCAACCAGCTGACTACGGTTGCTTACCCGGACAGCACGGTCCGCACCTATCACTACAACGAAGCCGCTCATACGGGTGGGGCCAACCTGCCGGGTGCTTTGACCGGCATCACCGACGAGAACGGCGCCCGGTTTGCCACCTACGAGTACAACAGCGACGGTCGTGCCATCGGCGAGTCGCTGGCAGGTGGGGCGGATGCCGCAACGCTCGCCTACACCCAGAATATCAACCGCAACGTCACCCAGACAGTGGTGACGGACGCGCTGGGCACGGCGCGCACCTACAGCTTCGCCACCCAGTTCGGCGTGACACGCTCGACCGGTGTGAGCCAACCCGGAGGCCCGGGGTGCGGCGCGGCCTCATCCGCCATCACGTACGACGGCAACGCCAATGTCGCAAGCCGCACCGACTTTGCGGGCAGCAAGACGTGCTACGGCAGCGATCTCACACGCAACCTTGAGACGGTGCGCGTTGAAGGGCTCGGTGCCGCAGACGCCTGCCCGGTGACACCGTCGAGCTACAGCCCGACGGCCACCCAGCGTCGCATCAGCACCGAGTGGCATCCGCTGTGGCGCCTGAAGGTGCGCGAAGCGCAACCGAAGAAGATCACGACCTGGGTCTATCACGGCCAGCCGGACCCGACGG
>NZ_JANINH010000028.1:0-19807 GCF_024580155.1 Methyloversatilis sp. XJ19-13
TGTCCATGATCTCCTTTGTGGACACAACATTGAGGTGCCCGAGTGCGGGCGATGATTACGCGCTGGATCAGGGAAGGGAAGACGGTGGCGGTCGGACGCTTACGAAGAGATCGACATCGACGAGACGGCAGGGTGTCGATCCGTCGCCTGACTCATTCAGGGTATCCTTCATGCCGTTTTCAGCAGAGGAATCGGGCTTGTGGATATTCAGAATCCGAGCGCCAGCGTCAACGATTTGGCAAACCATGTCGAGGTGACGCGAGAACAGAAGGTGGTACTCGATCAGCGGCTGGCCGCACGGGCGCTGGATGCGCACCCCGGGGCTGACTGGAAGGACGTAAGGCGGCGTATCACCGGCGCCTGACATGGCTTGCAAGATATTCGTCCGTCCGGAAGCGGAGCACGATCTTGCGAGCAGCAACGCCTTCTATCAGGAGTGTCGTCGTGGTCTGGGCGATGACTTCCTGAGCAGCGTCGAAGAATCCATTTCTCTACCCCGACATCCATCGCGGCAGTCGCCGTGCGCTGCTGCGCCAGTTTCCTTACGGCGTTTTCTATCTGGTGAGCGACGGCATGCTGGCCGTTCTGCACGCTGCCCTGGATCCGGACGAGTGGCAGGCGCGGCGCTGAGGCTCACGGAGCACGGGTCGCCGGCGCTGCGTCCCGTTCACGGAAAGGGTGGCCATTCGCAGTCAATATGCTGCATGCGGCTGCCGCTATAGACTCACCATGCACCGACACCCCGAGCCCAACACCCGCGAATCGCCGCACGACGACCGCATGCCATTCACTCGGCGCGTGCTGTATGCCTGCTTCGCCCTGCTGGCGCTGTGGGCACTGTTTCGTTTCGACCTCCTGTTGCTCGTCCCGGCAACGCTCGTGATCGGTGTTCATTTCGAGTTGCCGGGGCGCATCACCCAGTTCGGTTACAAGCGGCGCAAAGTGCCTGCCGCTCAGCCCCGCGACACCCGTGACCCCGTGGTGCGGGCCTGTCTGGTGGTGGGGGGTGTCATGTTCCTCGTCGGCCTGGCGGCCTTCTTGCCGTTCTTCCTGACCGCCGCAGGCAACCTGCAGGGGTGGATGCTGTTCAGCTGGCTGGCGCCCCCCGGCTTGCACGCGATCCTGTTGGGCGCTGTTCTCACTGCGCTGGGTTTTGATCTGCTTCAAGGCGGCCTGGGGCGCTCACGGCCCGAGCCGCTGATCGTCGCCAGCGAGGCGCCGATCATGCCCAAAGGCCCCGGGCTCATCCGATACATCGCACCCTGGCTGGCCCTGGCCGCGGTGGCTGACCTGTATGGCTGGCCGCCCCTGGCACAGGCCATCGTGACCCTGATCGGACTTGGTCTCCTGCGGCACCTGGCGACGCGCTGGCCACTGTTTGCAGCCCTGAGCGCACCCGCCGTCGCGTTCCATGGCTGGTCCGCCTCGGGCCACGCCACGCACACCGCCGGACCGACGGACATGCTGGAGTTCCTGATTTTCGTGGTCGCCATGGTCGTGGGGATAAGCCTGGTGCTGTGGACGCTCGGCCGCGCGACCACCGGCCTGCTCGACACCCTGGTGCGCCGAACCCGGGCCCCGGCACCCTGGCTCAGGCAGGCGGTACTGGGTGTGGCGGCCTGCATCCTGGCTGAAAGCGCCCACACGCACCTGATGGCGCGCGCCGAGCGACGTGAAGCAGCCGGAGCGGCGGCCGCTGAGAAACAGGAGAAACAGCAGACAGGCCACGGATATCGAAGTGCCGAATGAAAAGGGTGTCTGTGCTCTGTTTTCCACTGTCGACGGCCAGCCTTGCATGGCCAGCCGTCGGCCGCGCCTGCAAGAAAGTCACGTTGTTCGTGAGACGGTCATGGCATTCGATCGTGTTGCCGAACCCGTGGCGTCGCTTGAGTGACGCTCGAATTCAGGAGCGATCCATTGATCGCGAAAGCGGACGTTGCTCGGGCACCTGCGCGTGTTCAACGCTCGTGTTCGCGATCAATGGATCGCTCCTACGAAAACCTCATGTTGTTCGTGAGACGGTCATGGCATTCGATCGTGTTGCCGAACCCGTGGCGTCGCTTGAGTGAGGCTCGAATGCAGGAGCGATCCATTGATCGCGAAAGCGGACGGTGCGCGGGCACCGGCGCGGGGTCAACGCTCGTGTTCGCGATCACTGGATCGCTCCTGCGAAAACCTCATGTTGTTCGCGAGACGGGCATGGCATTCGATCGTGTTGCCGAACCCGTGGCGTCGCTTGAGTGAAGCTCGATTGCAGGAGCGATCCATTGATCGCGAAAGCGGACGTTGCTTGGGCACCTGAGCCTGTTCAACGCTCGTGTTCGCGATCAATGGATCGCTCCTACGAAAACCTCATGTTGTTCGCGAGACGGTCATGGCATTCGATCGTGTTGCCGAACCCGTGGCGTCGCTTGAGTGATGCTCGAATGCAGGAGCGATCCATTGATCGCGAAAGCGGACGTTGCTCGGGCACCTGCGCGTGTTCAACGCTCGTGTTCGCGATCAATGGATCGCTCCTACGAAAACCTCATGTTGTTCGTGAGACGGTCATGGCATTCGATCGTGTTGCCGAACCCGTGGCGTCGCTTGAGTGATGCTCGAATGCAGGAGCGATCCATTGATCGCGAAAGCGGACGTTGCTCGGGCACCTGCGCGTGTTCAACGCTCGTGTTCGCGATCAATGGATCGCTCCTGCGAAAACCTCATGTTGTTCGCGAGACGGTCATGGCATTCGATCGTGTTGCCGAACCCGTGAGGTCATCCGATCGCGCTCGATGCCTTCAGGCGGTTGCGCAGCTGGAACTTCTGGATCTTGCCGGTCGAGGTCTTGGGGATTTCCTCGAAGCGGATTTCGCGTGGCACCTTGTAGCCGGCGAGCAGGCCGCGGCAGTGGGTGATCAGTTCTTCGGCGCTCGCCGTGGCGCCGGACCTCAGTTCGACGAAGGCGACCGGGGTTTCGCCCCATTTGTCGTCCGGGCGGGCGACGACGGCGCAGGCGGCGATGGCGGGGTGGCGGTAGAGCGCGTCCTCGACTTCGAGCGAGCTGATGTTCTCGCCGCCGGAAATGATGATGTCCTTGCTGCGGTCCTTCAGCTTGACGTAGCGGTCGGGTTCGATGACGCCGAGGTCGCCGGTGTGGAACCAGCCTCCCTCGAAAGCCTTCGCGGTCGATTCCGGGTTCTTCAGATAGCCCTTCATGACGATGTAGCCGCGGAACATGACTTCGCCCATGGTGTGGCCGTCGGCCGGCACTTCGGTCAGCGTGCCGGCGTCGAGCACGGTCATGCCTTCCTGCATCGGGTAGCGCGCGCCCTGACGGCCGTTGAGGCGGGTCTGTTCGGACAGGTTTTCCTGCGCCCAGGCCGGCCGTTTGACGGCCACCGCGGCCGGGCCGTAGGTTTCGGTCAGGCCATAGACGTGGGTGATGTCGAAGCCGATGCGTGCCATGCCTTCGATCATCGCCGCCGGGGGCGCAGCGCCCGCCACCATGCCGCGCACCGCGTGGGTGATGCCGGCGCGCAGTGCGTCCGGCGCGTTGTAGATGAGGCTGTGCACGATGGGCGCGGCGCAGTAATGATCGGCGCCGTGCGCGCGGATGGCGTCGAGGATGGCACCGGCCTCGACCTTGCGCAGGCAGATGTGGGTGCCGCCGAGCATGGCGATCGTCCAGGTGAAGCACCACCCGTTGCAGTGGAACATCGGCAGTGTCCACAGGTACTTCGGGAAGTGCGGCATGGTCCAGGCGGCCGCGTTGCACAGCGCGTTGAGATAGGCGCCCCGGTGGTGGGTGACCACGCCCTTCGGGTCGCCGGTGGTGCCCGAGGTGTAGCTGACGGCGATGGCGTCCCATTCGTCGGCCGGGCCGTCGAGCCGGGCGAGCGGCGGGTGCGCGGCGAGCAGCGCTTCGTATTCGTGGGCGCCGAGGCGGCTGCCGGCGCCGGCGTATTCGCTGTCGTCGACGTCGATCACGCACGGGCTGCGGCCGAAGCGCTCGCGCAGGATGTCGAGCGCCGGCGCCATGACGGCGGCGAATTCGCGGTCGGTGATCAGCACCTGCGTTTCGCAGTGGTTCATCTGCCAGGCCAGCAGCGTGGCATCGAGTCGCGTGTTGAGCGCGTTGAGCACGGCATTGAGCGCCGGCACCGCGTAGTGCGCCTCGACCATTTCCGGGGTGTTGGGCAGCATGACGCTGACCGTGCTGCCGCGGCCGACGCCGAGGGCGCGCAGTGCCGCCGCCAGCCGGGCGGCACGCTCGCGGGTCTGCGCCCACGTGTAGCGGCGCTCACCGTGCACCACCGACGGCAGGTCGCCGAAGATTTCCGCGCTGCGTTCGACGAAACTGACCGGCGACAAGGCGACGAAGTTGGCCGCGTTGCGCTCCAGATGCTGCTCGTAGATGTTGTCCATGCGGGGGCTCCGGGGCGGGTGAGCGGGACGCGTGCGCGGATCACCGCTCGACCGCTCGGGAACGCATCGTCGCACAGGATGCATCTGGCCTCGGAAGCGTTTGCCGGCGAATTCCGGAAGCGGCGCTGAATGACAGGGGGGGCAGACCGGCAGCCGTTCTGCTCTATCGCTGAAGCCACCTGTACGTTCGGCAATGCTTCAGGATCTATCCCCTGTTTGCACTGCTCGCGTTGGCGGATCGTCATGCCATTGTGACGTCGGCCGCTTACCGGGCGGCCCGTGGCGGGTTGTGGGCAGACCGTCGTACCATTGCTCGCCCACATTCACCCGCGAGCGTCGCCATGACCTATCAGATCGTCTACTCCTCCCAGGCCACCCGACCGATGACGGCGGCGGATCTGGAACAGATCCTGGTCGATGCGCGCGCCGGCAATGAAGCGCGCAACGTCACCGGTGCACTGGTGTTCGTCGATGGCGTGTTTCTGCAGATACTCGAAGGCGAAGAAGGGGTCGTGCGGGCGTTGATGGCGAGCATCGCAAGCGATACGCGGCACGATACGGTCACCGTCTTCCACGAAGCGGAGGTCGAGGCGCCGACCTTCGGCACCTGGCGCATGGCTTACGTCAGTGCGACGCCGCAGGACATGTCGGCCTGGGCCGGGTTGCCGGGTACGGCGACGGTCGACGCGCTGCTGCAGGACATCGGTCGTGACCCGCATCGCGTGCCGCAGATACTGGCCAGCATCCTGCGCCATCTCGCGGGATGAAGTAGCGCACGGGCGCGGAGCGGCCTTCGACGCGTTGACTCCGGGCGTCGCTGAAGCGCCTCCGGCACTGCCGCACCTCGAAGCAGAGGGTCTGTCAGCCGATCTTCTTGAAGGCAGACCCGCCGTCGGCCGCTCACCCCGCCATATTCCGCATGTGGTCCGCGAGGTCAGCCAGCGCGCCGTACAACTGGGCGTTGGAGTCGTCCGGCGGCAGCACTTCTTCCATCGCCATGCGCATGCACATGAGCCACTGGTCGCGTTCCGCTTCGCCGATGGTGAACGGCAGGTGACGCGCGCGCAGGCGCGGGTGGCCGTAGGCTTCGACGTACAGCTGCGGGCCGCCGAGCCAGCCGGACAGGTACATGTAGAGCTTTTCGGCTGAGCCGGACAGGTCGGCCGGGTGCAGCTTGCGGATGCCGTAGGCCTCGGGCAGCGTGTCCATCAGTTCGTAGAAGCGATCGACCAGCGCGCGCACGGCGGGGGCGCCGCCGATGTGGTCGTAGAAGGTGGTGCTGGCGGAGTGGTTCTGTGTCATGGGGTGTTGAGCGTGTTCGCGTTGCTAGCGGTGTCTGCCGGAAAGCGTGATTTTATATCGCCCCGGCCCGTCGGTCTTTGGGCATCGCGCGGTCGTTTTTCGCGCGGCGAGCAGAGCGGGCGGCATAGAATCTGGGCCGGCGCACCCCCATCCACCGGAAGGATTTCAATGAAAACGCTGCTTTTCTACGACAGTGTGGTTGTTCTGAACCGCGACACCCACCGTGACCTGCACCTGAAGCCGCAGGACAACCTGCGTTTCGCCGCGAGCACCAACTGCGTGCCGCTGGCGCTGGTCGAATTCGGCGACGTGGCGCGCGAGTATCCGATCGTGTTCGCACGGCTGCCGGGGGGGCTGGTACCGGTGGCGCTGCTCGGTCTGCGCGACGCGGAAAACCTCTATCTGAACGACGAAGGCAAGTGGGACGCACGCTACGTGCCCGCCTTCGTGCGCCGCTATCCCTTCGTCGCGGTGCAGGACAACACGGCACCCGACAAGCTGCTGGTGTGCATGGACGAGCAGTTTCCGGGCTTCAACAAGGAAGAGGGCGAGCGACTGTTCGACGAGAATGGCGCCGAAACCCCGTTCCTGAAGAACGCGCTGGCGTTCGTGCAGGGCTACCAGAACGAGGCGCAGCGCACGGCGGAATTCTGCCGCGAGGTCGAACAGCTCGGTCTGCTGAACGAAATGAGCGCGATGGCCGAACTGAAGGACGGCCGCAAGTTCCGCCTCGACGGGCTGTGGGTGATCGACGAAGCGAAGCTGCAATCACTGTCGGCGGCGGCGGCGGTCGATCTGTTCCGCCGCGGCTGGATGGGTCTGGTGTACGCGCAGCTGCTGTCACTCGGCCATCTGCGCGTACTGCTCGACCGTACGGCGCAGCGCAGTGGTGATGCGCCGGTAGTGCCGGCCGATGGTGCGGCCGCCGCAGCGGCCGAATCAGGTAGCGTTCACTGACCCTGTCTGTCGCGGCTGGCCGCTGCCGGTGGAGCGAGCGGCAGCCGCAGGCGGGCGACCAGCCCGCCGCCCTCGCGCTGCAGCAGCTCGAACCGTCCGCCGTGCGCACGCAAGGTGCGCTCGACGATCGCCAGACCCAGCCCGGCGCCGCTCTGGCCGGTGCGCGAGTTGTCCAGCCGCGTGAAGGGCCGCTTCAGGCGGTCGATCTGCTCGGGCGGTATGCCCGGGCCACGATCGCTCACGTCAATGCAGGCCTCCGGCCCGTCGATCATGCATGACAATTCGACCGGCTTGTCTTCACCGGCATGACGCAGCGCATTGTCGACCAGATTGTTCAGGCAGCGGCGGATGGCGAGCGGCCGGAAGCGCATGGCGGGCACCGGATCGAGCCGGACGGCGCTGACGGCAAAGCCATGCCGCGTGTAGGCCTGCGCGGCTTCCAGCACAAGGCTGGCGAGATCGCCTTCGACCGGCTCCTCGCCGGTGGTCATGCGGGCGAAGTCGAGAAACTGGCCGATGATCTTGTCCATGTCATCGATGTCGGCGCTCATGTCGCGCACCGTGTCCGGGTCGAGCCCGGCCATTTCCATGTCGAGCCGCAGCCGGGTCAGCGGCGTGCGCAGGTCGTGCGAAATGCCGGCCAGAATGAGCGCGCGCTCGTCTTCCATGCGCGCCAGATCGTCGGCCATCTGGTTGAAGGCGTGCGCCACCTCGGCGAGTTCTTCGGCGCCCTGCTCGGGCAGCGGGGCGGGGCGCTCGCCGCGGCCGATCGCACGGGCCGCGCGCTTCATCGCCGACAACGGCCGGGTCACCCGGCGCACGATCAGGAAGGCGCCGCCGAGCGCGAGCAGCAGCGCTGCGGTGCCCCAGCCGATCACCTCGAGCGCCAGCGGGCGCTCGATGCGGTTGCGCGGCAGCATGAGCCAGTAATCGTCGATGCCTTCGCCGTCGGAAATGCTGAAACTGACGAACAGCCCGGTCTGGATGCCGCGTGACACGACGATGCGGGTACGCGGATCGAGCCGCTTGCGCAGCTCGTCCTCGATGGCAGCCAGCGACCGGTCACCTGGGATGGGGTCGAAGCCCGGAATGTCGCCGTCGAGATAGATGCGCAGACCTTCACGCATCGACAGCTCGGTCAGCAGTTCGACGCGTCGCTGCGGGTCGGCGCTGACCAGCGACGCACGGGTGAGGTTGATGACGCTGATGATGATCTGCGCGGCCTGCTGTGCCCGCGGCGCGCGTTCGAGCCAGGCATAGATGCCCGACCAGGCGAGCACCGAGGCGGTGAGCAGACCGGCCAGCAGCAGGAAGGTGCGCGCCAGCAGTGTGCGCGGCAGCAGCGGAAAGCTGCGCAGCGGCGCGCGCAGGGCCTGACCGGTCATACGGGCGAACCTGCCGCGGCGACGCGCGCGCTTTACCACGGGGGAAACGCCGGCGCACAGCCGGTCGAAGTGTGACCGGCTGCCGCAGGGGCGTGATCAGGCATGCCGCGTACCGTCGGGCACGAACACGTAGCCGAAGCCCCAAACGGTCTGCAGGTAGCGGGGCTTGGCGGGGTCGTCTTCGACCAGCTTGCGCAGGCGCGACATCTGCACGTCGATCGAACGATCGAAGGCGTCGTATTCGCGGCCGCGCGCCAGTTCCATCAGCTTGTCGCGCGACAGCGGCACGCGCGGCGATTCGAGCAGCACCTTGAGCAGCGAAAATTCGCCGGTGGTGAGCACCTGCTCCTGTTCGTCGCGGGTCAGCGTGCGCGCGGCGAGATTGACCTCGACCTGGCCGAAATGCACCACGCGCTCGTCGAGCGCCGGCGCGCCAGGGGGCGGTTTCGGTGCCTGACGGCGCAGCACGGCGTTGATGCGGGCGACCAGCTCGCGCGGATTGAAGGGCTTGGGCAGATAGTCGTCGGCGCCCATTTCGAGACCGACGATGCGATCGACCTCGTCGCCCTTGGCGGTCAGCATGACCACCGGAATCGTGTTGTCCTGCGCGCGCAGCCGGCGGCAGATGGCGAGGCCGTCTTCACCGGGCAGCATCAGGTCGAGCACCATGAGGTCGTACAGTTCGCGCGCCAGGGCACGGTCCATCTGCGTGCTGTCGGCCACGGCCTTGACCGCGAACCCCTGTTCTCCGAGGTAGCGCTCGAGCAGGGCGCGCAGGCGGGCGTCGTCATCGACGATCAGGATCTTGCGTTTTTTTTCTTCCATTGCGCGATGCTACCCGAGCGGGTCAGCAGTATTCAATCCGCCGGTGAGCGCATGTAAGCGGCGCGGCAGGCGTTAACGTGCGCTTACAAACCGTGGCGGTCTGCTCACATCCGGCTAACAGCGGGTGTTCAGGCTTCGTCCATCAACCAGTCAAAGCGGGAAACGCCACAGGGAGGCAGTGATGAAAGGGTTCGGATTGATGGTCGGGGTGTGTATCTGCAGCGCATCGTTTGCCGCGTCGGCAGCCAATGTGATGTTGCCCATGGTGCAGACGGGCGGTGCGGCGAAAGTCGAAGCGCAGACACCGTTTGATTCAATTCCGGCCCGGCCATCGGATACCCTGAAGCGTGATGGGGCAGGTACTGCATCGCCGGACGTGGCGCAGGGCGAGGATCAGGCGGCACATCTGGCGCGGCAGTACGCACTTCACCGCGCCAGTCTCTACCTCTACAATCCGGGGCGCATCGGGCCGATGGCGCGAGCGCCCGGCGGTGCCGCAGTTGAACAGTAGCGACGGCAAGGAGCGAACACGAATGATGGGTGCAGACCTGACCAGCGTACGACGGCGACGCGCCGTGCTGTGCTCCTGTATGGGCGCGGCGGTCATCGTTTCGACAACAGTCGAGGCCGCAGGCGGCGACCCGGTCGGTCGACGCGATTTCGTCGGTGGCCAGTACATGGAACGCATCATGCCCGCCAGCGGCGAGTTGCCGCCGATGCGCCGCTTCGATGCAGATGATCCGACAGCGGCGCGCCGTGCCAACTATGGTGACCAGCGCGGCCCCGGGTTGACGCCGGAAGAGCGCCGGCAGCTGCGGCGCGACATCCGCGACGCATCGCGCGAGCTCTACCGCGACACGCCGGACCGTTAGTCACCCAGCCCCGCAGACCTGCCCGCCAATCCATGGACAGACGGCATTTCCTGCAGTGCGCCGCGGCAGCGCCGCTGGCACGGGGGCGCATCGGGGCTGCCGAAGCTGCCCCGATCGGCCGACTTCTGATCATCATCGATCTGGTCGGCGGCAACGATGGTCTCAATACCGTCATCCCCCTTTCCGATCCACACTACACCGCACTCAGGCCGACCATCGCGATCGACCGGCAGAGCGGGCTGCCGCTTGATGACCGCAATGCATTGCATCCGGCGCTGCGGCCGCTGATGCCGATGTGGTCAGCCGGCGAACTGGCGATCCTGCATGGCGTGGGCAGCGCCGAAGCGAGCCTGTCGCACCATCGCGCGTCCGAACTCATGCAGGCTGCGCTGCCTGACTTTCCGTCGGCAGACTCCGGCGAAACTTTGCAGCCGTTTTCATCCGCCCCGTCCTCACTTGCGCAGGGGCTTGAACAGATCGCGTCCGGCACACCGCTGCATTCGCTGCACCTTGCGCTGCACGGTTTCGACACGCATGAACGCCAGCCCGAGGTGCATGCCCGCCTTCTGGCGCGACTTGCCGCCACGCTGACGGCATTGCGTGCGTCGTTGCAGGCGTCGGGCCGCTGGCCTGACACGCTGCTGATGACGCGCTCGGAATTCGGGCGTCGCGCGGCGGAGAACCTCAGCGCAGGAACCGATCACGGCAGCGCCGGCGTACACTTCATCGCAGGCGGGCGGCTGACCGGCGGCGTGTTCGGCGCACAGCCTGATCTCGATCGGCTCGACCACCGCGGCAGCCCGGCGCCGCAGGTCGATATCGGTGCGCTGAATGGAGGAGTGGGTGCATGGTGGTCGGGGGCGCATGCTCGCTTCATTCCCGACGCGGCACCTGTGTTTGCTTGAGCGCGCGAACCGCCCCGCGGCCTCGATCGACCGGGGCGTTTTAGCTCACTCCGGATTGCTGACCCGCGCCGTCGGCTTGTGCCGGTCGAAGCCGTGTTTCTGCGCCACCCTGTTGTAATGGATGTGCGCATCGATGACGCTGCGTTCGCGCGGTGCCAGGGTGAAGGCGTCGATCAGGATGTTGCGCGCGTCCGTCGCGAGCGTGTCGTCCCAGGTCACATCCAGCCGCTTTATCAGTGTGCCCAGACGCGTCAGTTCGGCCTCGATGTGGTCGAGGTCGGGGCCTTCGGCGCGCTCGGCTTCGAGCTGTGCCGCCGCGGCCCTGGCGCGTTCTCGCGCCGATTGTGACTGGCGTTTCAGCCGGTTCGGCAGCACACCGGGCGTGTCGGGCAACGTGCTGATCAGTTTTTCGGCGGCCTCCTGCCGGTCGTTCTGCAGGCAGGCTTCTGCGAGCTCCGTGGTGGCCAGCGTGTCCGGCGTGCGCAGTTGTTCGTGGGTCTTGAGCGCCTGGTCGATCGCACGACGCGCGCCTTCTTCGTCGCCATTGCGACTCAGACGGCGTGCCTCGATGACGTCGGACAGCACGGCCGCGCGTTCGCTGTCGCCCAGCATGGTGCGCATTTCCTTCATGCGCTGGTTGATCTCCGCATCGGTGTCGTCAAGCCCGACCAAGCTTTTGATCAGCGTCAGGTGATCTTCGGTACAGCAGAGGGAGGTGCCTTCGGTGCGATCGACGACGCGCCGCATGACGGCCGCGGCTTGTCCGACGTCGCCCAGTTCAAGGCAGATTTCGCCCAGGCTGCGCAGTCGCCGCAGATTGTCCGGTGCGATCGAATCGGCACGTTCGTAATAGGTGCGCGCCTCGACCAGTTCGCCGTTGCGTTCGTGCAGTTCGCCGAGAAAATCATAGACACCCATGAAATCCGGGAACTCCTCGCTGATCTGCGCCGCCAGTTCGGCGGCCTCGCGCGCCTCGCCGCGCTCGCGCAGCACCATCGCATAGCCGATGCGTGCCCAGGGGACCGAATTGCGGGCGATGATGGCTTGGTAGATTTCGCTGGCTTCATCCAGTCGACCGAGCGCGATCAGCGCCTCGGCGCGAATGCGCAGCGCGTCCAGTGCATAGCGTGGCGCACGTTCGACCACGCGGTCGCATTCGAGGATCACACCTGGCAGATTGCGCTGGGCCATTTCCACGAAGACCGCCTTCAGTGCGAGCTTCTTTTCGACGGCCTTTTCCAGCCGTTCGGCCAGCTGGCCGGAGGTGAAGGGCTTGAGCAGGTAATCGTCCGGTGCAAATTCGGCTGCCGACACGACGCGCGCGCGCATGCGCTCGCCGGTGACGATGATGAACACCGATGACAGCGGCAGGATGTTGTTGAGCCGGAGCTCTTCGAGGGTGCGCAGGCCGTCGTGCTTCTCGCCGAAGTTGTGATCGCACAGCACGACGTCCGGCGTCGTGGCGGCGCACTGGCGCAGCAGGTCGCCGGCCGTGCCGGCCATGGCGACGTGCTTGACGCCGGCCTGCGACAGCTGGGTGCGCAGCCAGGTACGGACGACCTGATTCGCGTCGGCAATGACGACGCGCATCTTGTCCAGTGCTTCGGTCGGCAGGAACATGACGAAAAGCCCCTTTCGGGGTTAACGATAACGCCGCAGTGAACGGCTCGGAAAGCGCTTTTCTTGAAGCGGCCGGGCGGTCCGGACACGCCGGAACACCCTACAATCATGCGCTTCGACATCGAATCGCCGAACGGAATGAAGCTGCTTGCGATTGAAACATCGTCCGAAACCGCCTCGGTCGCCCTGTTGCTGGACGATAAGGTGAGTGCGCGCGAAGGCGGTACACCCGGCACGCACGCGCGCTTCGTGTTGCCATGGGTGACCGAACTGCTTCGCGAAAGCGGCCTGTCGTTGCCGCAGCTCGACGGCATCGCCTTCAGTGCCGGCCCGGGCAGTTTCACCGGTCTGCGGCTGGCCGTGTCGGTGGCCCAGGGTTTGTCGGTCGGCAGCGGCGTCAGGCTGTTGGCCGTTCCGACACTGGAGGCGCTGGCGCTGTCGGCGGGAGACGGATTCAAGTGTGTCTGTGTCGATGCACGCATGAGCGAGGTCTACAGCGCGTGCTATGAGGTGCGCGGCGATGTCGTGTCGGCGCGTTCGAACATCCGGGTGAGCCCGCCGGCCGGACTGAACAGGCCCGAAGGCGAGCTGGCATCGTGGCAGGGCTGCGGCAGCGGGTTCGCGCTTGCGGCGGTCGGCGAGTTGCCGTGGGTCGCAGATCTGGGTTCCATCGACAGCGCCCTGACTGCGCACGCGCGGCAGATCGGCCGCCTCGGTTGCCTGCGTCTGGCGGCGGGCGAGGGCATCGACGCCGCGCTGGCGTCACCGATCTATGTGCGCGACAAGGTGGCGCAGACGACCGCCGAACGTCTGGCAGCCGGTGGTCGCGCCTGATGGAAATGTCTGTCGCATCCGTACAGTCTGCCGATCTGGCGCAGCGCGCTTTCGCGCCGATGCGTGAAAGTGATCTGGACGAGGTTGCCCTGCTGGAAAGTACGCTGTACGACTTTCCGTGGACGCGGGTGAACTTCGCCGATTCGCTGATCGCCGGCTACTGCTGCCGCGTGCTTTTTCAGGACGGCGTGCTGGTCGCCTATGCGGTGATGATGTGCGTGCTCGACGAAGCCCATCTGCTCAATCTGAGCGTCGCGGGCCCTATGCAGCGGCGCGGGCTGGGCCGCCTGATGCTCGACCACCTGGCGCGCGAAGCAGCGCTGTATGGGGCAGAACGCATGTTTCTCGAAGTCCGTCCGTCCAATGTGGCGGCGCGCGCCATGTACGACGCTGCGGCCTTTCAGCCGATTGGCCGTCGTCCGCGCTATTACCCGGCGCTCGACGGGCGAGAGGATGCCATCGTGATGAGTGCCGAACTGGGCGAGCGCTGGCGAGCGGGATCGAATGAGGCGTGGCGTCGATGAACCGGCGTGCGTCCATGCTGCGGGAGATGGGTCTGGCGCCGGTCTGGCGACTGCGCGATGCGCCGGGTGAGACTGTTGACAGTCCGCCGGCGGAAGCGCCCGCATCCGCAGCGGTCGCAGCCGACGTGGCGGCCGCGCGGGCCCGCGAGCCGGCAGTGCTGCCTGCCCGGACCGCCGTGTTGCCGACCGCCTCGCCGCTCGTGGCGTCTGCGTGCGTGGCAACCGAAGGCATGGACTGGGAGGCACTGGAAGCCGCCATTGGCGCCTGCCGCGCCTGCCCGCTGCATGAGCGTCGGACGATGGCGGTGCCGGGCGTCGGCGACCGCGCAGCCGACTGGCTGTTCGTCGGCGAGGGGCCGGGTGCCGAAGAGGATCTGCGCGGCGAGCCGTTCGTCGGCCAGGCCGGCAAGCTGCTCGATGCGATGCTCGCCGCCATCGGTCTGGCGCGCGGACAGAATGCATACATCGCGAATGCGGTGAAATGCCGTCCACCGGGCAACCGCACACCGGAAGCGGCCGAAATAGCCGCCTGCCAGCCCTATCTCGAACGGCAGATCGCGCTGATCCAGCCACGCATCATCGTGGCGCTGGGCCGGCCGGCCGCGCAGACCCTGCTTGGAGGCGAAGTGAAGATCAACGCGGCGCGCGGACGCTTGTTCGACCGCGCGGGCATTCCGGTGGTCGTCACCTATCACCCGGCCTACCTGCTGCGCAGTCCGCAGGACAAGGCCAAGGCATGGGAAGACCTGTGTTTCGCGCGGGCCGCGCTGGCGTCGCGCTGAGCCTTCAGACCGAAAAGTGGGGCAGGGCGGCGGTCAGTGGCTGAAGCCGTCGTCGAGCAGCGACACGTCGTCGCGCTTGCGCTGGTTGGCCTTGTGCCATTTGCCGACCATGAACATCGTGGCGGCGACGAACAGGCCGAACATGACCATCACCACGAACACCGACAGGCCGGCGGCCAGCAGCGCGGCGTACAGCCCGGTCATGATCAGGATGGACAGGTTTTCGTTGAAGTTCTGCACCGCAATCGAGTGACCGGCGCCCATCAGCATGTGGCCCCGGTGCTGCAGCAACGCATTCATCGGCACGACGAAAAAGCCGGCACAGGCGCCGATCAGGATCAGGATGGGCACCGCCACCCACTGCTGCGTGACGAAAATCATCAGCGGCACCAGCAGCCCCATCGCAATGCCCAGCGGAATGACCCGGACCGAGCCGCGCAGCGTGATGCGCCGCGCCGCCATCACCGCACCGATGGCGATGCCCACCGCCACCACGCCCTGAAGTTTCGATGCCTGAGACAGGCCCATGCCGAGTGCGCGGTCAGCCCAGTCGATCACGATGAACTGCAGCGTCGCGCCGGCGCCCCAGAACAGCGTGGTCACGGCGAGCGAAATCTGCCCCAGCTTGTCCTGCCACAACGCCTTGAAACTGTGGCTGAAATCGGCGATCAACGCGGCCGGGCTGCTGTTCAGCGGCTTCAGCGGTACGCCGGTATCCGGAATGAACAGGTTGAAGATGCCAGCCAGCACGTAAAGCAGGCCGACCAGCATCAGGCTGATTTCAACGGTGGTGTCGAGCCCGGTATCGACGAAGGGCAGATCAATCGCCAGCAGGCGGGCACTGAGTGACGGGTCGATCAGCAGGCCGCCCAGCAGCACGCCGACAATGATGGCGCCGACTGTCAGCCCTTCGATCCAGCCGTTGGCGACCACCAGCAGACGGTGCGGCAGGTACTCGGTCAGGATGCCGTACTTGGCCGGCGAGTAGGATGCGGCGCCCAGACCGACCACGGCATAGGCAAGCAGTGGATGCACGTGCCAGAACATCAGCGCACAGCCCACCACCTTGATGCCGTTGCTGATCAGCATCACGCGGCGCTTCGCCATCGAATCGGCGAGCGCACCGACGAAGGCGGCAAGAAGCACGTACGAAATGGTGAAAAACAGCTTGAGGAGGGGGATCTGCCAGTCGGGTGCCAGCGCATCCTTCAGCACGAAGATGGCAACCACGAGCAAAGCATTGTCGGCAAGCGCAGAAAAGAACTGCGCGGCCATTATCATGTAGAAGCCGAGAGGCATCGGGCGTTGTGTGCCGGAACTGCACGCCGGCCCTGCGCGAAAAGTGCGCCTTTATACCACGAAGCCCGCACTGTCCAGATGACGTGACACGGCGCTGCTACACTGCTTCCGCTGGTGCAATGCATTACCCGGTAAGGTCGTATCGACCGCCCTGAAACGCCGCTTGACCTTACATTTTGGTTGACCTGCAAACGCCAAGTTGGTCTATAACCACGAGGGCGAGCGTCACTTATAAAGAGGGAAAAATGCCTGAACGAAGGCTGGAGGTGTTTCACGCTGCGGCAAGCCAGATGTCCTTCACACGCGCCGCAGAACTGCTGCAGATGACGCAGCCCGCAGTCACCTTCCAGATCAAGCAGCTTGAGGAACATTTCGGCACCCGATTGTTCGAGCGTGCTCACGGCCGCGTGGCGCTGACGCCGGAAGGCCTGAAGGTGAAGGACTATGCCGATCGTATTCTCGACCTGTTCGCGTCGCTCGAGAACGAACTTCAGGAGATGGCGAGCGACCTGCGCGGCCATCTGCTGATCGGCGCCACGCCGACGGTCGCCGAATACCATCTTCCGCCCGTGCTGGCCGAGTTTCGCAACGCACATCCGAATGTGGTACCGCGGCTTACCGTCGACAACCCGCGCGTGATCGAAGACATGGTGGACGAGCGCGTGCTCGACATCGGCATCGTTGAAGGGCTGGGTCGCGGTGGAGCGCAGGTGATGGTCGAACCGTGCGCCGAAGATGAACTGGTGGTCGTCTGCGCCCCCGATTTCCCGCTGGCGAAGCTGGATGCCGTCACGCCGGAGCACCTGCTGCAGCACCCGTGCGCCGGGCGCGATGCGGGCAGCGTACGTGCGCTGCTCGAAGACTACCTGTCACGTGGCGGCGTCGATCCGGCCAAGCTTCCGCTGGCGTTCGAACTTGACCGGCTTTCATCGGTGAAGGGTGTGCTCGAGCGCGGGCTGGCCTACGCCATCCTGTCGCGTGCCGCTATCCGCCATGAAACAAGCCTCGGGTTGCTGGTCGCCATTCCATTGCGTCCGCGGCTGGTGCGCCATATGGCGTTGCTGTATCCGTCGGAGCGTTTCCGCACTTACATGGCCAGGAAGTTCGGCGAGTTTGCGTCGGGGCGTCTGGCGGGGCAAAGCGGGCGCTGAAGTCCGGCGTGGCATCTGTTCGGTACAGTCGAAACTGATGCCCACCGGCGCCGGATAGTAGAATTCGCGGTTTCGCGGACTTTCCGCCATTTCTTGCCCTTCATGTCGCGCCCGTCCCACACCGCTCCCTTCCCGCTGTTCCGTCCGATCCATGCGCGCATCGATTTCGATGCCCTGCGCCACAATTATCTGCGCACCCGCGAACTGGCCGGCGGCGCGAAAATGTGGGCCGTCATCAAGGCCAACGCCTACGGTCACGGCATCACGCGCATTGCGCGCGGGCTGAGCACGCTGGCCGACGGCTTCGCGCTGCTTGATCTGGAAGATGCGGTGCGGCTGCGCGAAGCCGGCATCCGGCAACCCATCCTGCTGCTGGAGGGCTTCTTCAGCCCGAATGACCTGCCCGAAATCGCCGCACGGCGCCTGTCGGTCGTGGTGCACACGACGGAGCAGCTGGACTGGCTCGAAGCGGTCCCGCTGCCGGCCGATGCGCGCATCCCTTTGTTCCTGAAGGTGAATACCGGCATGAACCGGCTCGGCATCACGCCCGAGCGCACGCTCGCCGCGCTGGATCGGCTGCGCGCCTGGCCGCACGCCGGCTCGATCGGACTGATGACACACTTCGCCGACGCCGACGGCGAACGCGGCGTCGATGCACAACTGGCGCGCTTCGCACCGCTGGCACGTGGTTTCGACGGGCCGGTGTCGCTGGCCAATTCGGCGGCGCTGCTGCGCTTTCCGCAGACGCATGCCACCTGGGTGCGCCCCGGCATCCTGCTTTACGGCGCCAGTCCGGCCACGGCGTATGCCAGCGCGGCGGACATCGGTCTCAAACCGGTGATGCGCTTCGAGGCGCGCATCATTTCCGAGCAGCACCTGCAGCCGGGCGAGCGCATCGGCTATGGCGGCACCTTCGCCGCCGAGCGCGCGATGCGCATCGGCACGATCGCCTGCGGCTATGCGGACGGTTACCCGCGCCACGCCCCCAGCGGCACGCCGGTGGCGGTGGACGGGGTGCGCTCCCGTCTGGTCGGGCGGGTGTCGATGGACATGATCGCGGTCGACCTGACCGATCTGCCGGCCACCGGGCTGGGCAGCGTGGTCGAACTGTGGGGCGAACACGTGGCGCTGGACGAAGTGGCCGCCGCGGCCGGTACGGTCAATTACGAACTGGTGTGCGCGCTCGCGCTGCGCGTACCGGCGGTCGAGGTCGGCGTCGCCGACCTGTCCGAAGCCGGAAGCGAGCCCGGCAAGGCGCCGCCGCTGGCTGCGGTGCGCTGAGCCGCGATGGCCAAGGCAAAGAGCGTCTATTCCTGCACCGAATGCGGCGCCACCAGCCCGAAGTGGGCCGGCCAGTGCCCCGGTTGCTCCGGCTGGAACACGCTGGTCGAAACGGTTGCTGAGCAGGGCACCGGTGCGCACCGTTTCGCCTCGCTGGCCGGTACCGCGCAGGTGCAGACACTGGCCGACATCCGGCCGCGCGACGAACCGCGGCTGGCGACCGGACTGGAAGAATTCGACCGCGTGCTGGGCGGCGGTCTGGTCCCCGGTGGCGTGGTGCTGATCGGCGGCGACCCGGGCATCGGCAAGTCGACCCTGCTGCTGCAGGCGCTCGCCCAGCTGGCTTCGCGGGTCAGCACGCTCTACATCACGGGTGAAGAGTCGGGCGAACAGGTGGCGCTGCGCGCGCAACGCCTTGCGCTCGATCCGTCGGGGCTGCAGCTGCTGGCGGAAATCAATCTGGAAAAGATCGGCGCCGTGCTGAACGACACCCGGCCGCGCGTCGTGGTGGTCGATTCGATCCAGACCGTCTATTCCGAACAGCTCACCTCGGCACCCGGTTCGGTGGCGCAGGTGCGCGAGTGCGCAGCGCAGCTCACGCGGGCGGCAAAGCAGGCCGGGCACAGCCTGATCCTGGTCGGCCACGTGACCAAGGAAGGCACGCTGGCCGGGCCGCGCGTGCTCGAGCACATTGTCGACACGGTGCTGTATTTCGAAGGTGAAACCAGCTCCAGCTTCCGCCTGATCCGGGCGTTCAAGAACCGCTATGGCGCGGTGAACGAACTGGGCGTGTTCGCCATGACGGAGCGCGGCCTGCGCGGTGTGTCCAATCCGTCGGCGATGTTCCTGTCGCATCACGCTCAGCCGGTGTCGGGCTCCTGCGTCATGGTGACGCAGGAAGGCACGCGGCCGCTGCTGGTCGAGATCCAGGCCCTGGTGGACAGCGCCCACGGCAATCCGCGCCGCCTCACCGTCGGGCTGGACGCGGCGCGGCTGGCCATGCTGCTGGCGGTGCTGCATCGCCATGCCGGCGTGGTGTGCGCCGATCAGGACGTGTTCGTCAATGCGGTGGGCGGCGTGAAGATCGGCGAGCCGGCCGGCGACCTCGCGGTGCTGCTGGCCATCGTGTCATCGCTGAAGAACCGACCGCTGCCGCAGAAAATGGTCGCTTTCGGCGAAGTCGGCCTGGCCGGCGAAATCCGCCCGGCGCCGCGCGGACAGGAGCGCCTGCGCGAGGCCGCCAAACTGGGTTTCACGCATGCCCTCATCCCGAAAGCCAACGCGCCGAAGCAGAAGATCGAAGGGCTGACCATCATTCCGGTTGAGCGCATCGAAGAAGCCTTTGCAAAACTGCGCGAGCTTGAGTGAGCGAGGGGCCTGTTGAGGCAGGCGTTATCGGGGCGGCGGCAGGGTGGGAGCGGCGGCCTGTGGGAGCGGCGATCCACTGCCGGCCCTGCATGGCCAGCCGGCTCTGCGGGCGGCGAGCAGTGCTCGCCGAAGCCCCCGCTCCGTTCCACGGCTGGCCCTGCATGGCCAGCCGGCTTCGCGGGCGGCGAGCAATGCTCGCCGAAACCCCCGCTCCGCCCTAATGCCGTTCAGTTAGCACTGGCAGATAAACTTGTTTTTACGCAAGTTATTGTAAACAAGGAAGAAGGCTGTTAAC
>NZ_JANINH010000029.1:0-18018 GCF_024580155.1 Methyloversatilis sp. XJ19-13
GCTGCGCGCCACCCTCTCCCGCTGAGGCGGGCGAGGGAGACACCACCGAGCGCCGACTTCTCCCCTCTCCCGCATCAGCGGGAGAGGGGCCGGGGGTGAGGGCGTACGATCACAGCGGGATATTCCCGTGCTTGCGCCACGGGTTTTCCAGCTGCTTGTCGCGCAGCATGGCGAGCGAGCGGCAGATGCGCTTGCGCGTTTCGCTCGGCATGATCACGTCGTCGATGAAGCCGCGCTTGCCGGCGATGAAGGGGTTGGCGAACTTCTCGCGATACTCCGCCTCGCGCGCCGTGATGCGCTCCGGGTCGTTCTTCTCTTCGCGGAAGATGATCTCCACCGCGCCCTTCGGTCCCATCACCGCGATTTCGGCGCTGGGCCATGCGAAGTTCACGTCGCCGCGCAGGTGCTTCGAACTCATCACGTCGTAGGCGCCGCCGTAGGCCTTGCGGGTGATCAGCGTCACCTTGGGCACGGTCGCCTCGGCGTAGGCGTACAGCAGCTTGGCGCCGTGCTTGATGATGCCGCCGTACTCCTGCGAGGTGCCAGGCATGAAGCCGGGCACGTCAACCAGCGTGATGACCGGAATGCTGAAGGCGTCGCAGAAGCGCACGAAGCGCGCCGCCTTGATCGAGCTCTTGATGTCCAGGCAGCCGGCCAGCACCAGCGGCTGGTTGGCGACGATGCCCACCGTGCTGCCTTCCATGCGGGCGAAGCCGACGATGATGTTCTTCGCGTTGTCGGGCTGGATTTCGAAGAAGTCGCCGTCGTCGACCATCTTCAGGATCAACTCCTTCATGTCGTACGGCTGGTTCGCATTCGCCGGCACCAGCGTGTTCAGGCTGGTGTCGGGCCGGTCGGCCGGATCGCTGCTCGGGCGCACCGGCGCCTTTTCGCGGTTCGACAGCGGCAGATAGTTGAACAGCCGGCGCGTATACATCAGCGCATCGACGTCGTTCTCGAACGCCAGATCGGCCACGCCGGACTTGGTGGTGTGCGTCGTCGCGCCACCCAGGTCCTCTGCCGTCACTTCTTCGTGCGTCACGGTCTTCACGACCTCGGGACCGGTGACGAACATATAGGACGAGTCACGCACCATGAAGATGAAGTCGGTCATCGCCGGCGAATACACGGCGCCGCCGGCGCACGGCCCCATGATCAGCGAAATCTGCGGGATCACGCCGGACGCCATCACGTTGCGCTGGAACACTTCGGCATAGCCGCCGAGCGACGCCACGCCTTCCTGGATGCGCGCGCCGCCGGAGTCGTTCAGCCCGATGACCGGCGCGCCAACCTTCATCGCCTGGTCCATCACCTTGCAGATCTTCTCGGCATGCGATTCCGACAGCGAACCGCCGAACACCGTGAAGTCCTGCGAGAACACGAACACGAGGCGACCATTGATGGTGCCGTAGCCGGTGACCACGCCATCGCCCGGCACCGTTTCGTCGGCCATGCCGAAGTCGGTGCAGCGATGTTCCTTGAACATGTCCCACTCTTCGAAGCTGCCCTCGTCGAGCAGCAGTTCCAGCCGCTCGCGTGCGGTCAGCTTGCCGCGCTTGTGCTGCGCGTCGATCCGGCGCTGTCCGCCGCCCAGTCTGGCCTGCTCGCGCTTTTCGTCGAGCTTGAGGATGATGTCCTGCATCGTCGTTCTCTCCCTGAAATCAGTCCATGGCCTGCAGCAGGCGCAGTGCAGCCGCCGATGCTGGCAGGGTACCCGCCGCCACTGCCGCGCGGATGTCCGGCAACGCGGCGCGTACCGCCGCGTGGTGTTCGAAACGGCTGCGCAGACCCTGATCGACCAGGGTCCACATCCAGTCCAGCGCCTGCCGGCTGCGCCGGGCCGTCCACGCGCCGCTGGCCTGCATGGTGTCGCGGTAGCGCAGGATGTCGGCCCAGAAGGCGTCCAGCCCGGCATGCTGCAGCGCCGACACCTTCAGCACCGGCACCGTCCAGCCCGCGGACGCCGCACGCAACAGGTGAAGCGCGCCGCGCATCTGCTGCATCGCCCGCTCGGCGGCGGTTTCGTCGATGTCGCACTTGTTGTAGACGACGATGTCTGCCAGTTCGACGATGCCCTTCTTGATCGCCTGCAGATCATCTCCGGCATTCGGCAGCTGCAGCAACACGAACACGTCGGTCATGCCGGCGACCGCGGTTTCCGACTGGCCGACGCCCACCGTTTCCACGATGACGATGTCGAAGCCGGCCGCCTCGCACACCAGCATCGCCTCGCGCGTGCGCGCGGCCACGCCGCCCAGACTGCCGGACGACGGCGACGGCCGGATGTAGGCCTCACTGCGCAGTGAAAGATGTTCCATGCGCGTCTTGTCGCCGAGGATGGAACCGCCGGTCAGCGTCGAAGACGGATCGATCGCCAGCACCGCGACCTTGTGGCCCTTGCCGATCAGCGCCAGCCCGAGCGCTTCGATGAAGGTCGACTTGCCGACGCCCGGCACGCCGGAAATGCCGACCCGGATCGACCGGCCCGTGTGCGGCAGCAGCGCGCGCAACACCTCACCGGCCCGCTGCTGATGGTCCTCGCGTGTCGATTCGATCAGCGTGATGGTCTTGGCCAGCGCCCGGCGATTGCCGGCACGCACGCCATCGATCAGGGACGCGTCGGAGGGTGGGGTCATGGTGCGACCGTCATCATGGCTGCGCGCGCCTGGCTGTTGCGTTGGCTTTGGCTGTGGCTGTGGGAGCGGCGGCCTGTGGGAGCGGCGGCCTCGCCGCGATCGAGCAGCGATGGTCACTGATCAACGTGAAGATCGCGGCGAGGCCGCCGCTCCCACAGAGACTGCTCACATCGCGGCGGGGGCGGAGCGGGGGTTTCGGCGAGTATTGCTCGCCGCCCGCGGAGCCGGCTGGCCGTGCAAGGCCAGCCGTGGAACGGAGCGGGGGCTTCGGCGAGCACTGCTCGCCGCCCGCAGCGCCGGCCGGCCATGCAGGGCCGGCAGTGGATCNTGCAAGGCCAGCCGTGGAACGGAGCGGGGGCTTCGGCGAGCACTGCTCGCCGCCCGCAGCGCCGGCCGGCCATGCAGGGCCGGCAGTGGATCGCCGCTCCCACAGGCCGCTGCTCCCACAGCCGATCCCACAGGCCGCCGATCCCACAGCCGCTGCCACGGGCCGATGCATCACGCCAGCTTCGCCCGGATCGCGTCCAGCGTGTCCTTCGCCGCCTTCGGGATCGGCGTGCCCGGGCCGAACACGCAGGCCACGCCGTGGCCGAACAGTTCGTCGTAGTCCTGCGCCGGAATGACACCGCCGACCACCACCACAATGTCGTCCGCGCCCTCGGCGCGCAACGCCTTGATGAGCTGCGGCACCAGCGTCTTGTGACCGGCAGCCAGCGTGGACACGCCGACCGCGTGCACGTCGTTCTCGATCGCCTGCCGCGCCGCTTCTTCCGGCGTCTGGAACAGCGGTGCGATGTCCACGTCGAAACCGAGGTCGGCGAAGGCGGTGGCGATCACCTTGGCGCCGCGGTCATGCCCGTCCTGACCGAGCTTGGCGATCAGGATGCGCGGCCGGCGGCCCTGCTCTTCGGCGAACTGGCTCACGTCGTCCTTCATCACGCTCCACCCCTCGTCGTCTTCCACGATGGACTGATACACGCCGCTGACCGCCTGCGTACTGGCGCGGTGACGACCCCAGATCTTTTCCAGCGCGTCCGACACCTCGCCCACGGTGGCACGCACGCGCATCGCATTGACCGACAGTTCCAGCAGATTGCCTTCGCCGGACTCGGCCGCGGCGGTGAGCGCTTCCAGCGCGGCATTGACCGCGGCACTGTCGCGACGGGCGCGGATCTGCTTCAGCTGCGCCACCTGCGATTCACGCACCGCGACATTGTCGATGACGCGCACATCCAGCTTGTCTTCGTCCTTCAACCGGTACTTGTTGACGCCGACGATCACGTCGCGCCCGGAGTCGATGCGCGCCTGCTTTTCGGTGGCGCACTTCTCGACCTGCAGCTTGGCCCAGCCGGACTCGACCGCCTTGGTCATGCCGCCCATCCGCTCCACTTCCTCGATGATGGCCCAGGCGTGGTCGGCCATGTCCTGCGTCAGCTTTTCCATCATGTAGCTGCCGGCCCAGGGGTCGATCACGTTCGTGATGTGGCTCTCTTCCTGGACGATGAGCTGGGTGTTGCGCGCGATGCGCGCCGAGAACTCGGTCGGCAGCGCGATCGCCTCGTCGAAGCTGTTGGTATGCAGCGATTGCGTGCCGCCGAACACCGCCGCCATCGCTTCGATGGTGGTGCGCACGACATTGTTGTAGGGGTCCTGTTCGGTCAGCGACCAGCCGGAGGTCTGGCAGTGCGTGCGCAGCATCTTCGACTTGGCGCTCTTGGCGCCGAAGCCATCCATGATGCGGCTCCACAGCAGTCGCGCTGCGCGCAGCTTGGCCACTTCAAGATAGAAGTTCATGCCGATGGCGAAGAAGAAACTGAGCCGGCCGGCGAAATCGTCCACATCCATGCCGCGCGCCATCGCGGTGCGCACGTATTCCATGCCGTCGGCCAGCGTCAGCGCCAGTTCCAGGCCCTGGGTCGCGCCGGCTTCCTGCATGTGATAGCCGGAAATCGAGATCGAATTGAAGCGCGGCATGTTGCGCGCGGTGTATTCGATGATGTCCGCCACGATGCGCATGGAGGGCTGGGGCGGATAGATGTAGGTGTTGCGCACCATGAACTCTTTCAGGATGTCGTTCTGGATCGTTCCTGAAAGCTGCGCCTGCGGCACGCCCTGTTCCTCGCCGGCGACGATGAAGCCGGCCAGCACCGGCAGCACGGCGCCATTCATCGTCATCGACACGCTCACCTTGTCGAGCGGAATGCCGTCGAACAGGCGCTTCATGTCTTCCACGCTGTCGATCGCCACGCCGGCCTTGCCGACGTCGCCCTCGACGCGCGGATTGTCCGAGTCGTAGCCGCGGTGGGTCGCCAGGTCGAACGCGACCGACACGCCCTGCGCGCCGGCGGCCAGCGCCTTGCGGTAGAAATCGTTCGATTCCTCGGCGGTCGAGAAACCCGCGTACTGGCGGATGGTCCAGGGACGGGCGGCGTACATCGTGGCCTGCGGGCCGCGCACATAGGGCGCGAAGCCGGGCAGCGTGTCGGTGTGCGGCAGGCCGTCGATGTCGGCGCGGGTGTACAGCGGCTTGACCGTCAGGCCTTCCGGCGTATGCCAGTCAAGCTTCGCCGGATCGCCGCCGGGGGCCGATTTCGCGGCCGCCTTGAGCCATGCGGCGTATTCGGGGTGAGCGCTGCCTGTCGTGTCGGCCATGCTGGATTCCTTCGGTATTTCGGAGAGGCGCGCACGGGACAAGCCGGATCCGGCTTGACAGTCACGCGCAAGACGGAGAATACTTTATCCATAATTATGAATGCAAGTAAGTGCTGCAGTGCGTTAACTGCAGCCACGACAGCCAGGCCATGAACAGCGAAACCCTGAACCGCAGCGCCGACAGCATCGCCCCGCGCGCCCTCTATATAGAAGTGGCCGACCGCCTGCGCCGGTTGATCCAGAGTCACGCCATGGCGCCCGGCGAATGGATAGACGAGCAGGCGCTGGCCACCCAGTACGGCATTTCACGCACGCCGCTGCGCGAGGCGCTCAAGGTGCTGGCGACCGAGGGGATGGTGGTGCTCAAGCCGCGCCGCGGCTGCTATGTCGCCCAGATCAGCGGCGGTGACCTCGAAGAGATCTATCCGATCATGGCGCTGCTCGAAGGCGAATGTGCCGCCGGCGCAGCCCGCCGGGCGTCGGATGCCGACCTCGCGGACCTGGCTGCGCTGCACCAGGCGCTTGAAGACAGCGCCGCGGCGCGCGACATCGACCGCTTCTTCGACGCCAACCAGCGCTTCCATCTGCTGATCCACCACATTGCCGGCAACCGGCGCATGGCGCAGATGATCGACGAGCTGCGTGCCGTGCTGAAGCTGCAGCGCCACGACTCGCTCTATCTCGAAGGCCGTCTGGTGGCCTCGCTCGAAGAGCACCGCCGGCTGCTGGCCGCGCTGCGCGCGCACGACGCCGAGGCGGCGCGCGCGACCATGCAGCTGCACATCGAAAGCAGCCGCCGGGCGCTCGGCGGCTGAGACTTCAGCGCCGGATCACTTTTTTGCCGTGGTCGGTGCGCAGCTGCTCGAGCGGTTGCGGTAGGCGGTCACCCCGTCATCGACCGAACGCAGCACCATGCGCTCGGCCTCCATCGACACCACCTGGTCGCTGAGCGCCTTGCCGCCGTCGTACTCGGTGATGATGACGCCGTTCCAGACGTGCCAGCGCGACTTCAGCAAGGCCGACACGATGCGGCACTCCTTGTCGTCGTACTCCCGGTATTCATAGCTCCCGTCCGCGTTGTAGGTTTCGCTGCTGGCGAAGTTCTCGTAATCGGGACTGTCCGGCGGATTGATCCAGGTACCGATCAGCCGCGCCGCCAGGGCCTCGTCGTCCAGCTTCGGCGCGCCCTGTGCCGCGACGGGCTGTGCCGCAAGCGCCCATGCAGTGAGCAGCGCGAACAGCGATTTCTTCAACACAGCGGATTTTTGCAGCACGGCACTTCCTCCGGAACATGTCTTGCGCGCCGGCCGGGTGGTTCCGGCACGAACGATTGGCAATCTTCAGCGTGGGCGCCTGCTGAACCCCACCGTACACACAGCCTGACTACGCAAAAACCCTTTGCGCGGATGCAGACAACACCAGTGGCGCGGAGTTGCCTGAGTGCCGGTGCAAACGCTGGCCACGCATTCTCGTGCTGCCTCGCCGGTTTGCCAAGCCCGAAGCCTGCCTGATCAGGCCGGCCGCAAGCGACTCAATGGGCGTAGTCGTACAGCGGCTTGCCCTTGTCGACGATATGCACCGTGAACAGCTTGAGCGGCACGTCGCCGATGACGGTGAAGCCGGCATGCTTCACGTCGCGCAGATTCATCGCCGCCGCACCGGTCTGCAGCGTCATCGCCGGCTTGCCGGGTGCCTGCACGGTCGCGCCCTGAACCACGTAGACCGCCTCGACGCCGTGGTGCAGATGCAGGTCGATGCGATCACCCGGGCGGTATTCGGCCGTCGAGGCAATCACTTCCATGCCTGGCGCACCGCTCAGGTCGGTGCGCTGATGTTCGACACGCTGCGGTGAGTCGTTCTGCGCCGGGTTCAACGCATCGGTCAGCGCCTGCGCGACCAGCGTGGTGCCGGCACCGAACACGATCAGCGCGGCACCGGTCAGCCGCGTCTTCAGGGTGGGTCGCCTCATGGGGATGCCCTGCGGTAACGGATGTCAGCCCGCATGGTCAGGGCTCCTGACTGGCGAACCACTGCGCAAGCATGTCGATGAGCCGCGCCACTTCGGCCCGGTCATCCGCGCTGCGGCTTCTCAGCATGTGCACCCACGCGCCCTCGCCGTCGGCATCGACGAAACCGGTGGTATCCATGAAACACTCGAGTTGGTGAATGCCGGTGCGGATGTCATCCGGCAGCTTGGCGCGATTCATCCGGTGCAGGCCGAGCCGGCATTCGAGGAAGGCACGTCCCAGTGCTTCGTGCTCGCCGTCCGGATGCGGCACCGTCAGAGCCTGGCGCGCGGACGAAAACTTTTCGGCTGGGTAACTGTAGCTCATCGACCACTCCCGTTCTTGAACGCCCGATCTTCGCTCGCGCGTCCTGCATTCATGGACCGGCGCCGGACGAGCGGCGCCATCGGCTGCGCATGATACGGGACGCGGTGGCTTCGTGAAGTCACGGACCCGTCGGGCGAACCGCGCCCGGGTCAAGGCGTACCTGCGCATCGGCCTGCGCCGCTTCGCTGTGTTCGATGAATTCAAGTGCCCAGCGTTCGGCCCGCGGCTGACAGCTGACGAGCGCCGCCTGGAATTCCGGAATGCTGAAGTACTCGGGCTCGTGCAGGTAGGGGTGATGCATGCGGCCGACGTCCAGCGCGTCATGGCTCAGATCGACCAGCCGCCCGTCGATGAAGTTGTACTGGTGTTCGAAGTGACCGCGGATCGCGCCGCCGAAGATCGACTGCATGTACAGCGAAGCGTACTTGCAGGAGCCGGACAGATCCGGCGGCTCGCCGAGACCGCGATCCGAGGCCCAGTCCGACCACTTCGCGAAGAACCATGACTTGGCCGCCGCGAACTGCGCATATGTGTAGGTCACCCTGCCACAGCGTGGCGAAGTCCAGTCGATGTCGTTCATGCGGAGTACCGGGTTCATGGATGCAGCACGTGGCGGACCGCACCGCCCGGCGTCCGGCTTGGGCGGGGAACGACGTCAGGTCAGCGCAGACAGGCTGACTGGACTGTACCGCATGGCACCCGCCCGGGACCGGTGCGGCCGGCGATCGCCGACCGTTACCGCTTCCCGGGCGGCAGCGTCGCGACGAAGTCCATGCAGCGCTGCAACCAGAACGCGAGGTCCGCGTCCGTGGCGGTACCTGCCGCATCGACGTAGACATACCCGCCCATGGGCTTGCCGTTGAAATCCATGACCCGGACGTGCGCGCGCGACAGCGACTCGTCGTGGAGGCCCTTTCCGACCCTTGCCACGAGGCTGCTGTCCAGCACACCGACGACCATGAGGCCATTGCGCATGAATGCAAGGCCGCCGAACATCTTCCTCTCGGAAATGCCCGGAGCCCGGCCCAGCACCGCGCGGATGCGCGATGCCAGATGTTCGTCGTACGCCATCCGGACCGCCCTCTGCTACCAGGTCAGGGTCTTCGTGTTGTCCCTGAACAGGGCGGCGCCGGTCAGGTCCGGGTTTCCGACCCTGACCCCGGGCACCAGATCGCCCTCCGTGACACCGTAGTGCTTCATGCACATCGGGCAGATCAGCACGCTTGCGCCGCGCGCGATCAGGTCGGTCAGGGTCTTCTGGTGGTCGGCATACTTCGCCGCGTTCGCCTTCGCGCCGATCAGCACCCCCTTGTCGTTGAGAAAGATCGTCAGCGGATGCCCGCGCTCCATCTGATTCTTCCCGAACGAAATACCCATGTTTGCGCGGTGCTGATCATCGGTCGTGAGATTGATGAAGAGCGGGTCGGTATCGCCCGCCATGGCCGGTGATGCGATTGCGCCCAGTGCCAGCGCGATGAGCAGGAACAGTCTTGCAAGGATCTTCATCAAGGTAACCTCAGGTTTGAACACCTGTTCAAGCTATGCCCGATCGGGTGTGAGCAGGTTGACCCCTGTCAAAGGCGGCTGCGCAGCGGTCGCGCACCGTGTCTTCGCTGCAGCTGGACGCATGCAGCGGACTTTCAGCGAGGCGGAAGGATATGCGGAATGCCTGGTCGCCCGGAGCGAAACCCGCGGGTGATGGCCTCCGGACGTCCGTCTAGACAGGGCGGCCGGGGGTCACCGAGGGGCTTCGCCCGGCTGCAACCCGGCGACCAGCGCAGCCTGCATGTCGGCGGGCAGGCTGGCGACTCCCTTGACCACGGCCGGGCCGCCATGTCGCCAGTGAACCGTGAATTGGCGTGGTGGCGCATCGCCCGGCACCGGAAAGGTACTGACGTGCAGCAACACCTCGGTACCGCCTTCGACCAGCGCAGCCGATGACAGCAGCCTGACCACCGGGCCGAGCTCACGCACGGCGATGACAACCACCCGCGTGAAGCGTCCGGCTTGCGCAGCATGCTGCGCGGACACGGCAGACGGGTCGAGACTGTGCACGCGTCGCAGCGCGGCCTCTGCGAAGCATCCGGAACTGGCGAAGAAATCCTTCAGCCCCGTTGCAGCGGCCGCTTCCCGCTCCGCAGCGTCTTTCTGGTCCGCCCGCCATTCGGGCGCCCACAGCACGAGCGCCGTCGCCGATCGCTCGCACACCGCGGCTTGCGGTGACGGTGTCAGGGTGACGACCGTGCTGGCGCACCCGGCCAGCAGCACTGCGCAGAATGGCGCCGTCAGGGCTCGCAGACGTCGGATCCTGAATGCCATGGATGCGTGCCGGGGTTCGGTGCCGAAGCCTTCAACTCAATGACCGTGCGCGTCGCTGGTGAGGCTCTTGTCGGTGAACAGGTAGTCCTTCAGTTCGTGCGAGAAGCGATCGTCCTTGCGACGGATCCATTCGAGCACCATGGCGGCGTGTTCCTTTTCCTCGTCGCGGTTGTGTTCGAGAATCTTCTTCAGCACGGGATCCTTGCAGGCGGATGCACGCTGGTTGTACCAATCCACCGCTTCAAGTTCTTCCATCAGCGAAACGATGGCGCGATGCATGTCGCGTACTTCATCCGACAGTTCTTCAACAGGTTCGTGGTAACCGACACTGGACATTGGGATCTCCTGGTTCGCGCTGTTTGGGGAAGGCGCATTCTGCCCTGCCAGGGAGGCGGCCGGAATGGTGGCGAGGCGGGCCGGCGGCCCAGCACTGCGCGCCATGGGTCATGGCCGAACGGCCCGCAGGTGCTCACCGCATTCTGGAACGCAGCTTGATGCTCTCGCCGGCGACCATGAACTTGCCGTACCCGCGGTGGTGAAGCGTGCGGGGGTCCTTGACCTTCGGGTCAACCCAGGCGGCCACGACTTCCAGCACAAACTGCTCGTACCGCCGAACCCGCCCTGTGTCGACCACCCGGCACTCGAGACTCGCGTAGCAGTCATCAAGCAGCGGCGCAGCCACCTGTTCCGCGGCACTGCGCGACAGCCCGAACCGGGCGAACTTGTCGACCTCGGCGCCGCTGCAGTTGCCGCACCCGACCACCTGCTTCGCCAGTTCCACCGTCGGGATGTTCAGCACGCACGTCTTCGATGCCCGAAGCAGCTTCTGCGAGTGATTGCCGGCGCTGACGACGCAGGCCACCAGCGGCGGCTCGAACCCGAGCAGGGAGTACCACGTCATCGGCATGACGTCGCTGGCGTCGCGGTGGGCGGTGGTCAGCAGCAGCAAAGGCCCGGGTTCGAGCAGGCTGTAGACCTTCGACAGCGGGAAGCGCTTTTTCATTTGCGGCTCAGGTGGCGTGGTGGTCGCCTGCGGACACCCGTCATGCCGCAGCCTCCGACCAGACCGCAAACTCGTTGCCGCTGGGCTCGGTGAAGTGAAACCTGCGGCCACCCGGGAACGCGAACACCGGCCTCACGATCCTGCCACCCGCAGCGACCACCTTGGCGAGCGTACGCTCGAGGTCCGCACTGTAGAAGACGATGAGCGCACTCCCCTGACGGGTATCTGCCACCAGATCGGACCTGAAGAAGCCCCCGTCGAGGCCCTGGCCGGAGAACGCCGCATAGTCGGCGCCGTAGTCCTCGAACACCCACCCGAAGGCGTCCTGAAAGAACCGCTTCGTCGCAACCATGTCACGCGCCGGGTACTCGACGTAGTTGATCTTCTCGTGTGCCGGCATGACTGCCTCCTGCGCTCTGATGTTCGACATGTCGGGCGGTCGTCAGCCCAACCCTTTGACGGGGCCGCAGATCTGATTCGACGGATGAAGAGGATGCGAGCATCGATATGCCAAGCCTCAAGTTTGCTCTAGCGGATTGCCATTCAGGTCCACCTTGAGAACGGCCGACCCTCATTTCGGAATGACCAGTTCATGCAGTGCAATCGCGGCCCCTGCGACGAGAGCAACCATGCTTGCGCGACGCAGGATCTGCCACATCCTCGGACACCCCGTGTCGAGCACCGCGCGCTTCGGTTCAGTCGGACACACCGCGACGTCGACACTGCTTCCGACGGGAAGGCTGTTCACCATTCGGCGTGCGGCTTCTTCGGTGCTCGGGAAAGGAAGGCCTTCCGTATGCTCGGTCGAGCAGTATTCGATTCCCGCGACCGAGTAGCAATAAGAAAACTCCGGACGGAACGACGTGCCATCGCCGTCGGTTGACTCTGTAACGGATGACCTGACGATGGTGGCCCGGACTTTCGGCCAATGTTGCGCTCGCTGATACAGGCGGATGCGCGAGTGCGACTTCAGTGCGAGCGGTATGCCTCCGATCACCAGGGCGATACCGAAGAACCCCAAATTACTGAGCATGGTGAATCCCGACGTCTGACGTCCGAGGTGGGCGGACAACGACAACAGGATGCCGGGGCTCGGTTGGCGACAATCTACCGTACCGCCACAACAGCCCCGACAGCGTTCCGCCGGCGCTCGGCCTCAGCGACACGTCAGGTGCTGCCCGCTTGGCCATTCTTAGCCCTCCTGCGCGGCGGAAAACGCCACCACGCCGCAAGGACGAGCAGGCCGAAGACCGAGTACGCCACCGTGAACACCCAGAACGGCGCCTCATAGAAAAGAACGCGCTGAACCCAGTGTTCAACGAAGCTCCGGCTGTAGGCCGCGCCGCCGGCTTGTTCGCGCAGCCACGATTCCAGCACCGTCAACGGACACAGCCTGCCCAGCATCGACTGGACGACGACGACCCCGATGGCAGCGAGATGAGCGAGACGAAACCACAGGCCATTCACCCAGCGCCATCCTCGCAGATTCCCTGCGACGATCGCAGCGAGCCCGGCGACGACAAACACCACCACGCCGAAATGCAGCAGCAGGACCGCATCCGCGAGCAGTCGGTAGGGCAGCGGCTCGTGCATCGGCTACGCCTGACTCCACCACTCAGCCGACGTCGAAGGCAGTCGGATGCTGCGGCCTTCTGAACCCGACAGATTCAATCTTTACTGACCCGTCGGGCTGAACGAACAACCAGTGAATTCTCAAAGTCTCAACCACCCAGGACGGGACCGCGAAAACCTGCTTCCGGAACTGTGGAATGTCTGGCACGGCGAGTCCGTACTCGATGCCTGGCTCCTCCATGCCCTGGATCAGCTGGCCCAAGCCAGTTCGGAAGTCGAGGCCTACGGCGGTGGTCAGCCCTTTCGCTTCGACTCTCCATTCAACACCGTTGAAAGGATGTGAGCATACGAGGTCGATCGTCCGGTGCTTGCCGACGTCAAAGCCACCGGCGCGGAAAAATGCCTCGATCGCCCCCTGAACGAATCCCTCGTTCGGCCACGCCGTTCCGCGCTTGAATTTGTGAACGGTGGCTTTCACGACTTGAGGCCGTCGTTGCGAGGACGTCGGGCAGCGCAGCTTCGGGTGGTCAGCACAACCGAGACGTTGGGCGTGTCCGGCATGACCGAAGCGCTTGCTCAGCCGCCGCTTTTCGGCACTTTGGTCTTCAACGCTTGCCTGCTTGCTGCAGGGCGCTCAGTCAGACGACCTGTAACGTACTTGTGCAGCACGCTGGCGATGAGCGTCTGGTAAGGAATGCCCTCCTCAAGCGCTTTGATCTGGATGTCCGACAAGTCCCCGGACGACAGACGGATGTTGACGCGCCGATCCTTCAAAGCCGTGGCTCGTGCAGCCGCCTTGAACCTGGCCAGCTCGCTCTTCGTTGCGACGGACTTCAACTGCCCCTGTTCAAAGGCCTTCAGAAGCTCGCTTTCGTCGTGATCAATCTTGGTGGGCATCATCGTCACCTTGGTTCAAGTAGTCCCTGGTCGCTTTGCGGCTCGGAATGACCGTTTTGAGGAAAAAGTAATCGTCCTCTTCGACGAACGGTACCAGGTAGGCATAGCTGTCATGGGCGACAACAAGGACACGTTGTCTCGGGTACCTTTGCTCGTTGGGATGAGCAAGGATGTCCAGAAGTCCGCCAGCCTCGATGGCAACGACCATGCTCTCGAAGGACACGCCTCGATCTTCCTTGAGCACACCGTTCTTCTCCGGGCTCCAGCGAAATGGCTTCATGCGGAAATGCTACCTTGACGTGTGCCTTTTGTCACCAGACTGCAGCGCGCTGCCTTTGAAGACTTTCAACGTAGACGTTCAGCGGCCGCCGACAGGCCCAACGTAGAGGAGACCGACGCTGCGCGGCGTGATCGTGCCGCATCCCCTGCACCGCCGGGTTACAACTCAAGCGGATACAACCTTGCGAAACCAGGTGCTACCCGGCAGGGAAAACAGCAAGAAGAGGGCGTAGCCCTGAAGGCCGATTTGAGCTACTGAAAGCACCCCAAGAATCAATGACCGCGAGAACTCGCCCACTACGACGAACAGGCTTGGCAATACGCCGATGATGAATAGGACAAGGAATGTGATACGCGCCCAGTTCTTGCCAGCGGAGATCTTGAAAACGAGAAATCCGATCAAGGCGAACGTAAAGACCACGACGACAGTTGTGAACGCTACGGATGCCTGAGCAGTGACGTGTGAATAGTCAATCAAGGTCTTGACCAAACCCACGCCCAAGGATGCCCAAAGGAGATTCACGGCAATCCCGACGGGTTGCGGTTTCTGCGCGACGGCTTGAGTTTCCATCACTGTTCCTTGTGTTCTAACGACGCAGTAGAAGAACCCCGTTTCGGGCCAAGTTGCTGCGCCCGGCAATAGCTGGCTTCAATTCATTCTTCATCGCATCAGTCCCGGTTCAGCGGTTTCATCGTCGTCCCCTTACGCCCTCATACGCAGCTCCTGACAGACCGGATCGGCGCGTTTCCCTTTCCGCCAGCATACCTAATTCGCGTAGCCGTGGTGCCCGAGCTTTTCGATGTTGTGCACCATGCATTGGAGCTTCCACTGCAGCATCGTCCTTGGTGCGCCCGAGTAACGTGAAGCGATCGAGCCGCTTGTGGTGCCGCAGGTTGCCGAACACCGGTTCGACCCCGGCAAGGCGCGCGCCTTTCATCCCGCTTGCCGTGCTCGGAGTCGATGCGCCGCTTCATCCGCTCGGTGTGGGAGTCGTCACTGCTGCGCCTGCCTCAGGCCTCTCCCTTACGGACCCGAACATTTTTGTGGACCTTGTAGTCGGCAGTGTTACTTGGATACGTAAGTACACCGAGTTGATCAATGGTCTTGCGGAGCAATTCGAATGCTTCCGGCTTCTGCCTGCCTGACCAGTAGGCAGGCGGTGCGAGCGCGAAGCGCTTGCCTTCACCGTGAAGGATGATCGAGCCCTGAGTACCCAACTCAACCCTCCGAACTTCCGCCCAAGTCATGCGGAACGTGCCGAGGAGATTGTGATGGGTGACCGACTTCTCGGATAACTCAAAGCTTCCGGCGCTGGCAATCATGTACAGGCCCATGCATGCGAAGAACGCGAAGACTGCGATTGGTGGGTACTGCCGGGCTAGGAACGCTCCAGCAGCACACCCCAGGAAGAAGAGGCTGCAGACCGCGCCAATGATCTGGTAGCTGAGGACGCCAAAGCGGTACGAGGTTGCCATGTCGATGTTGTGAGAGGCGTAAGGCTGAAGGCGTCTTCCTTGGCCGAGACGTCAGACCTCAGCTGCTCCAGCCTAGCAGTCGAATCCGTGATTCTTTCGGTAGTAGTCGGCCTGCTCAGGTGGCATTTTCTTGAACAGTACGCACACGGTGTAGCTACCGACTTGACGGCCATTCCTTGAATAACCCCAATCTGAGATCTGATTCCTCGTGAACTGTATCTGCTGACCTGCTTTGACGTTGTGAACGACCTTCGGATCATTAGCGAGGACGCCCTCGAATCCCGTGCCGGTGGGGCGGAATGGAACTACCCAGAAGTGCTCTGTCGCGTCACCGTCACGAATCATGACCTTCAACTTGAACTGTTCCGTTCCTGTTGAGGGTGAATTGGCTAACGCAAGAAAGTCATCGAGTCCGGCTCTAGCCGTTCGGATCGCATCGACCATTTCAGGGTCGGTGGTGCCGATCATGACAATCTCGCTCTCGTCACGCTCCTGCGCGGAAGACAGATTCGGAAATGCGAGCGTCGCAGACAAGAGCAGTAGAGACAGCGTGCGCATTGATTCTTCCTGAGGCGTAACCGTAGAGGTGACTGGCGCGGCGCTATCGCGCGGCGTCCGTGTCGATGGAAGGGTTCGGCCGACTCACGTTCTGACCTCACCATTTCTCAGTGCCTCCGCGAATCCGGGAGCGGTGACGCAGCGTACGACAAGATCATTCATTAGAGAGGGCAAAGCGCGGGCGTAATCGTCGGCGCCGCCGAACACGCCTTGAAACGTCAGCTCGGTCCTGGCGAGAATGGTCTGACGCCATAACTCCTTCTGACTTGCCGTTTCCATCACCGCTACCGTTGCCGCCAGGGTCAAGTAGTTCGCGGGTGACTGAAAGAAGCCTCTTTCGTAGTGCGGATCGTCAACTTCATGCAGGATCACCTGAATCTCGTACCGAGCGTGTTGCTGCCGAGCTACACCAAGCCGAACAAGCGAATCTTCCAAGGAGGCCTTTGCATACTCGGCCAGCGGGCGTGCTGCAGCGTAGACGCCTTCCATCTTTCTGCCATACCCGTTGCGTTTGTTCAGCAATATCCGGCCATCAGTGATGGGACGACCAGAATATCCATCCCGGCGAGAATCGATGACCGACACCTGTCTGACTGCAGCACCATCGATTTCATCTGCGACTGCAGCACGCTTGAGAGGGACCGGAGTGAAGGCGATAAGGGAATCGCTTCGAGTGATGGTGCATCCTTGCAGCGCCAGAGCGGCAAGAAGGAAGAGGCTAGCTTTGTTCATGGTTATCGGCTCGGCGGCTTGAAGTCTGGATTCACCGGCCTGAGCGGTTTTTTGCTTAGGTCCGCTGGAATGACCGGTCGGACCTCCGGCGATTCCGTCACGGTTCGTCACCCGCCGTAACAAGCATATGCGCTTCGTGGAGGGACAAAGGGCTGTCATTGCAACGCACGAACCCGATCTTGGAAGTTATGACAGGCGGCGGCAATTCGACCGGGACCGGACTTTCGGGGTTGGGGACTATCGTTACGCCGCCACTCGAGGAGCGGTACGCATTCAAAGAGCTCCGTACTTCGTCGTATCCGGCAGGACACAGCTGCTGCGCTCGATAACGGAATGTTTCTGCGGCCGAGTCCGGAGTGGCGAAGAGCGAGAGGTTGCTGAAGCCCTTGATGCGGTAGACACCCGGCGCCATCTCGTCGTCTATGAAGCCACCACCACCGCCGAGATAGTTCGGACCGTCTCGCTTCAAGTCATGCGTCGAGCTACATGCACTGTTCAGAAGCAGCAGCAAAAGAAAGGCGGGCTTAGTCACAAGAGGCCTGACGTTGAGGTGAGGGACGGCCGGAGCGCGGACGGAACCTGCAAGCGTCACTTGCAGGTTCCATTTCTAACGCCGGCTTGGGCGGCGGCGCGGATGAAAAGTGGCAGACACAAAAAGTCGGCGCCAGCGACACGGCAACTGAGCAACGAGAGAAACCTGTGCAGGGCCTGATCATGGGTTCAATTGTCTGAAACGACCGCCATCTCGTGATGGTTCAAGAGCTAGAGAATGCGACGTCGAGTGTTCTTCACCTTCATGCCACCATTTCTCGATCAATGCCCTACCGTACGGATCGACCTCATACACGGAGAAGACTTCGCCAAGCATCGATTGAACACGCGATATCTCTTGCAGATCGAAAGGCTCAAGAACTGACGGCGAAATTTCGATGACACGCACACGTGTGCCTTCCTTGACAGTTGAGCCACGTCTGTCTTGCGTGTGATGCCGGGAACGATGTTCGCTCATGACGCCCAACGTGCAAGCGCTGGGACGCTTCGCAGGCTTGCCGACGAAGCGTCCCTCTGGAGCGGAAAGTCAGAGGTCATTGGCCGCAATCCGGGTTAAACACAACAAAATGCGGTGAGCTTTCGAACGAACGGTCCTTGTCCGAAAGATGTTCGTGTTCCCAAGCCTTGCCACGGGTATCAATTCCCTCCGCGCAAGACTCAAGAAACTTGGCAATCCGGCGCATTTCGTCTGGAGTTGCGACAAGGATAATTTCTGCAAGCTCGACGGGAACATTGTCCCCAATGGCGCGACCTTCGTCGGCGTAACCGTGGATCTTCACCGTGACCTCTAACAGGCTGTTGAAATTCGCCGACAAACGATGACGCACCGGCGACCGATGAGCCGACCGAATGCGATCCGGCACGGAAACTGCCGGTTTATCGCCCGTGCGCTGCTACGCGACCCCGCATCGCGCATGGATTTGTCGCTCATTGCCGCACTTCCTGCGGCACCGCGAACATTATTCGCGCCATTCGCGTGAGATTGCATGCGGTCATCGTCAATTTGAAC